>JAMOUY010000317.1 GCA_027067895.1 Acidobacteriota bacterium | reverse complement strand
ACAGGGACATAACCCTTTCAATGCCCGAAAATATTGACGCGGTGAAACTTTTGACAATACACAAAGCAAAGGGGCTTGAAGCCGAGGTTGTAATAATTCCATTTTACGATTGGGAGATGATTAGCACCAGAGATACCGAGTATGCGGAAATTGATTTATCCGAGTGGTTTGAAGGGGCAAAGGGAAAGACAATTGTTGCAAAGGTTGACGGAGATTTGAGAAAGGTTTCAAAAACTGCGGACAAAATCTATTTTGAAAACAGACTTAGAAAATTTATTGAGTCTCTAAACCTTATGTATGTTGCTAACACAAGGCCTAAAACCGAACTTTACATAAACGCAGGCTTAAAGGTTAACGAAAAGGGGGAATTTTACGGAAAGATTAATTCCGGTTATGTGCTGTGGAAACTGCTTTCGGGTGAAAATTCCCTTGAAAACGGTTTTTTGTTTGAGTTAAAGGGGGAAAAGGTTATTAGAAAGCCTGACAGAAAGCAGATTGAGAGAAAACCTGAAAAACTGAATTTTTCACCCTCAATAAGGGAATACTTCGTTTCCCTGAAAAAAGAGGAGGTTTACTTTGATTATGCAAGGGAAAAATTCGGAAACTTTTTCCACCTTGCAATGAGTTTTGTAAAGGGAATAAAAAGCAGGGAAGAGATTGAATCTGTTGTTGAAAACGCGTTTGAGAAGGCTAAAAATCTGTCCGGCGGTGTTGAGGTTGAAGGTGTTAGGGATTTGATTTTAAAAGCCGTCAACCTTCTTTCCGATTACTTTGTCAACGTTGACGGGGAATGGAACGAAAAAGAGATTGTAAGCAGAAAAGGCTATATTTTCAGGCTTGACAAACTTGTTTTGAAAAACGGAGAGTTTACGGTTATAGATTACAAGACAGGCGCCAAAAAAATTGAAGAGCATAAAACGCAGGTTTTGAATTACGTCAACGTCCTTAAAGGTCAGGGGGCGAGGGTTAGGGGGATTATCTATTACGCCGAAGACGGGGAGATTGTAAATGTCTGATTTGAAAGTTTATGCCGTTGACCTTTCGGTTAACTTTGTTGGATTTGTCTCCGAGAGAATAAAGTCTCTTGCGGGAAAGTATAAAAAGATTTTTGTTGTTTTTCCCAATTTAAGGCCTTTAAGGTTTGTTGAAAAAAGGTTGAGTTTAAAAACCCTGCTTAAAACGGATTTGTATTCAATGCCTGATTTCGTAAAGTTTGTGGTAAGCGAGTTTTCGGAAAAGCCTCCCGTTTTTCAGGACGAGATAGACAGGCTTATGCTAATTTTGGGAATTTTAAAGAAAAACAGGGATGTTTACAATTCGCTTGGCGGAGAGGATTACAAGGTTTTTCCGTGGGTTAAGAAACTGTCCTCTCTTTTCAGCGAAATAGACATTCAACTTCTTGAAAGCGTTAAGGATTTTGAATACTTTGACCAGACTGTTGACGAGGCGAGAAAACTTCTTGAAAACCTGAATTCCCTTTACGGAGAGTATAGGAAACGGGTTGAAGAGGAAAACCTGTCTTACGGCGGGGATTTGTATAAAAGGTGCGTAAGCCTTGTTGAGGGAGAAGGTTTTGAAAATTCTTTTGAAGACACCTGTTTCCTATTTGCCGGTTTTTCATACCTTGCAAACAGCGAGGAGAAAATTGTAAAGGCAATAGGGGAGAGTTTTTATACGGAAATTTGCTTT
>JAMOUY010000316.1 GCA_027067895.1 Acidobacteriota bacterium | reverse complement strand
CGAAAGCCACATAACAACCCCCCAGATTGGCGGAATGTACAGGGGAGACAGAAGCAGAAAGGAAACCCTTGTGGAATACGGTTTCAGGCTTCCGTCTGCGCTTGACAACAGGCCTTTAAGGTTTGAAGAGTTTGAGGAAAAAATAAACCAGATTCTATTTGTTTCGGCAACGCCGGGAAAATACGAAATTGAAAAATCAAAGGGAATAACCGCCGAGCAAATTATCAGGCCGACGGGGCTTATTGACCCGAAAATTATAATAAAGCCTGCCCAAAATCAGGTTGAGGATTTAATCGGGGAAATACAGAAGAGAATTGAGAAAAACGAAAGAGTGCTTGTTGCAACGCTTACAAAAAAAATGGCTGAAAATTTAAGCGAATACCTTATTGATTTGGGAATTAAGGCAAAATATCTGCACTCAGACATTGACACCCTTGAAAGAGTTGAGATTTTAAAAGCGTTGAGAAAGGGCGAGTTTGACGTTTTGGTCGGGGTAAACCTTTTGAGAGAGGGGCTTGATTTGCCCGAGGTTTCCCTTGTGGCGGTTTTGGACGCAGACAAGGAAGGGTTTTTGAGAAGCGAAACCTCTTTAATTCAGGTTTCGGGAAGGGCGGCAAGAAACGTAAACGGCACGGCGATTTTTTACGCCGACAAAATGACAAAAGCGATTGAAAATACAGTTAAAGAAAGCGAAATAAGAAGGAAGAAACAGATTGAATACAACAAAAAACACGGCATAACCCCGAAAACAATTGTGAAATCATACCAGAATGCCCTTGCTTCAATTTTTGAAAAAGATTACTTTACGGTAAAGGTTGAGGAAGAAAGCGAAGTTGAAAACTATTCAAGGGAAGCCCTTATTGAACACGTAAAACAACTTGAAAAAAAGATGAAAAAACTTGCAAAAGATTTGAAATTTGAAGAAGCGGCAAAAATTAGAGACAGAATAAAGGAATTGAAAGAAAAAGCGCTGCTTTAAAGCAAAAGGGGGACAAAGCCCCCGAATTGTCAGAAAAACATTGTCAATCTCAAAGTAAAGACAAAAAGGTCTATTTCCGAGTTAAGGTAAGAATTTTTCAGCAATTGAAAATCCGCCGAAAGCAAATAATTTTGGGAAAACTCATAACCATACTGTGTTTCATAATGATACTCTTTTCCAAACCCCGACGATTTTACAGGGGAAATAACCGAATATCCGAAAAGAATTTTGTCCTTTTCGGAAAAAACGCCTGTTTTGACAAATCCCAAAGCAAAATATTCGTCAAAAGCGTAAACCTTTTTTTTCGCTTTTCCGTATTTGACAAAAACCCCCAGATTTTCCGAAACATACTGGTCAAAAGACAATCCGTATCCGTCGGCGTTTTCAATTTCAGGCTTTAAATTCGGGTCATTGAGATTGAAGCCAAACGGAAAGTGGGGATGGGAATTGTTGTAAAAGTAAAACCTATAATTTCCCTTTAAGCCTTTAAAATTCGTTTTAAAATTTACCTGAAAGCCTGTAAAAAGTTTCTCCCCGAAACTGTGGGTGCCTGTCTCGTCAATTTCCCAAGAAACGCCGTTATAAAAAACTTTATGCCTTTCAATAGACTGAACAAAACCGGAAAATTCAACATTTCTGAAAGAATAAGTAAAACCCAGAATAGGCGCATACAAATTTTCCGAATCAACAAAAACATCATTCACCAAGGGCTTGCCAATAAACATTGAAGCCTCATCGTTTGCAAATTCGTTTTGCCCTATAAAAAAAAGAGGCTCGGTTTTTCCTGCTACAATTTCAAGTTTATCGTTAAAAAGGGAAAAACTGAAATAGCCTTCAAGCAGTTTAAGGTCATAATCGCCGTCCGTGTTGTCGTCCCCAAGGGTATTTGCATTTGCAAAAAAATAATCGCCGAAAACTCTGTCTATACCTGTGCCGTTTCCGTTGTGAAACCTTGCGTAAAACTTTAAACCTTTAAAAGAATAATTTGCTTCCAAGTTTAAAACATTGCCCCACCCCTTTTGAGCAGGTGGAAAAACATTTTTATCGGGATTTGCCGATTGAAAATAAAAAACAGCATCCCCGCCTATGGAAAAACCTTTAAAGATTTCCGCACCGTAAACAGGCAACATCAAAAAAAACACAAAAAACAAAACCTTCTTCACGCCAACCTCCGTTATAGTTTTTCCTATAAATTATAGCCAAAACTATAAATCAGTCAATAAAAAAAGGGGGGTATCCCCCCAATAACAAAAAATTAAAAACTTAAAAATTTTCGGCGTAAATTTCAAAATACCCTTGCGGATGCTTGCATGCAGGGCATTTTGCAGGCGCTTCCAATCCTTCGTGAACGTACCCGCATTTTCTGCACTTCCAGAAAACCTTGCCGTCTTTAACAAAAACAGTGCCGTCTTCAATATTTTTCGCCAACTTTAAAAACCTCTTTTCATGCCACATCTCAACCTTTGCAATTGCATTCCATGAAGCGGCAATCTCTGGGAAACCCTCTTCTTTGGCAATTTTTGCAAATTCCGGATAAAGTTCAACAAATTCCTCATGCTCGCCCATTGCCGCGGCTTTCAGGTTTTCAAGGGTATTCCCCAATTGAACAGGATACTCTGCCTGAATTTCAATAGGCATAACCTCGTTCAATCCGAGATTTTCAACAATGTGCTTGTAAAATGTTTTTGCGTGCACCCTTTCGTTGTCCGCAGTTTCAAGAAATAAAGCCTCAATCTGCTTATAACCCTCTTTCCCGGCAATTGAAGCATACATATCGTATCTGTTTCTTGCCTGAGATTCTCCCGCAAAACTTTTAAGCAGGTTTTCAAGCGTCTTTGTTCCTTTTAAACTTTTCATATAACACCTCCTAATCATAAAGTTTATTATACAAGTTTAAAGCAGAAATTAAACAATAATTTTTGTCAAAAAGAAATTTTTTTTAATTTTAAAATGAAAATAAATTTACTATAATTTAAAAAAGGAGGTGGATTATGAAAAAGATTTTGAGCATTATTTTGGTAATTTTGGTTTTTGCGCTTTTATTTACAGCATACAAATATACCGTTATCAGGAAAGGCACTTCGTTTTACTTTATGAAAAAGAATCCCCCTACATTTCAGGAAGCCTACGTTGATGTAACAGATTGGACATTAAAAGACTATGCAAAACACCCGAAAATTTCGGCATTTCTTGTTGCATCGGGAGTAAAAGGGACAAGCATAAAAGTTAAAGACAAACTTAAACTCAACATTATGGACAAAATAGAAAAACAAAAAGAGGAAATGGAAAAAGTAATTGACAAGGAGGAATAGTAATTAAGTATGAAACTTGACATAGTTGTTTACGGTGACCCGGTACTTGAAAAAAAAGGCGAAAAAATTAAAGAAATAAACGACGAAATAAAAAAACTTGTTGAAGACATGTATGAAACAATGAAGGCGGCGCCGGGAATAGGTCTTGCCGCACCTCAGGTGGGAAAAAGCCTTCAACTTGCAATAATTGACCTTTCGGCAGGGGAAAACCCGGAAGAAAGAATTGTTCTAATAAACCCCGAAATTGTTGAAGAGGAAGGCACTCAGAGGGAAGAGGAAGGATGCCTGAGTTTTCCCGGCATATTCGGTTTTGTAGAAAGGCCCTACAAGGTCAAAGTCAAATACACCGATTTGGACGGCAAAGAAAAAACAGTTGAAGGGGAAGGCTTACTTGCAAGGGCTTTGTGTCACGAAATAGATCATCTGAACGGAATTCTCTTTATAACAAAATTTTCCCCGGTAAAGAGGCAGATGGTTATGAAAAAAATAAAAAAACTTATGAAGGAAGGAAGATGGGGAGACTAAAAACCGTCTTTATGGGGACACCTGAAATATCCGTCCCTTTTTTGAAAAAACTTAACGAATTAACCGACTTGAAACTTGTAATTACCCAGCCTGATAAACCTAAGGGAAGAAAGAGAAAATTAGCCCCCCCGCCTGTAAAAATTGAGGCGGAAAAACTTGGAATTAAGGTAATTCAGCCTGAAAAAATCAAAAAAAACGAAGAATTGCTGAACAAACTGAAAGAAATAAACCCGGACTTAATTTTGGTAGTTGCATACGGAAAGATTATTCCCGAGACAATTTTGAATATTCCGAAATACGGATGCCTAAACATTCACTTTTCGGCACTTCCCAAATACAGAGGGGCGGCTCCTGTCAACTGGGCAATTGTAAACGGAGAGGTAATTACCGAAGTCTGCCTTATGAAAATGGACAAAGGGCTTGATACCGGACCGATAATTGACTGTATTCCGGAACCTATTGAATTGGAAGACACTGCGGAAGATTTGTTCAAACGGCTTACGGAAAAAGGATTAAAACTTCTTGAAAACTCAATGTTTAAATACGTTGAAGGAAAATTGAAGCCTGTTCCCCAAAATGAGGAGCATGCATCATATGCGCCGATAATTAAGAAGGAAGACGGAAAACTTGACGTAAACTTATCCGCATTGGACATTCACAACAGGGTAAGGGGATTTTATCCGTGGCCTTCGGTTTTCGGCAAAGTAAACGGTAAAACCGTGAAAATTCTGAAAACATTTCCTTCGGAAAAAACAAGCGACGAAAAACCGGGAACAATTTTGGTTTTGGACAAAAAGCCTTACCTCGTATGCGGAGACGGACACCTGCTTGAACTTATAACGGTACAACCGGAATCAAAAAAGTCTATGGACGGAAAATCTGCGGTAAACGGCGGATACCTAAAACACGGAGACAGGTTTGAGTAAAAAAATATTCATTCTTTGCGGGGAATTATCCGCCGAGCAGTATGCCGAAAAACTTGTCCCTCACTTTAAAGACAAAGGTTTCAAAGTATTTGCACTTGGCGGAGAACTTTTAAAAAACGCAGGCGCAGACGTGGTTTTGGATTACAAAGCACTTTCGGTTGTAGGGCTTACCGAAGTTATTGAGCATTACGGTGAATTAAAAAAATCCTTCAACTTTCTTGAAGAAAAAATCAAAGAGATTAACCCCGATATTCTTCTTTGCATGGACTTTCCCGATTTCAACATAAGGCTTACAAAAAAGGTGAAAAAATACGTAAAAAAAACGGTTTACTTTATCCCGCCCCAAGTTTGGGCATGGAGACTTTACAGGGCAAAATTCATTTCAACCCTGTTTGACAAAGTTATAGTGCTTTTCCCGTTTGAAAAACCGCTTTACGAAAATGCCGAATTTTACGGCCACCCTTTAACCGAAATGATAAACCTTAACTTAAACGAAGAAGATTTCTTAAAAGAATACTCGTTAAAAAAAGAAAGAAAAAGAGTTTTGCTAATTCCCGGAAGCAGAAAAAAGGAAATTTTAGGACTCTATCCTTATATTTCGGAATTTGCCAAAAAAATTTCCTCAAAATACAGCGACATTGATTTTTTATTCCTGCCTTCCCCTTCCCTTCAAAGGGAAACCATAAACCTTTTCAAGGCTGAATTTTTAAAAACAACGGGAAAAGAGTTAACGGAAACAAGACAGGAACACAAATACCATTCAATAAAGTTTTCCCACGTTGCCGTTGGAAGTTCGGGAACAATATCCCTTGAATGCGGACTTTTGCAGACACCTATGGCGGCGCTTTACAAACTCTCAAACCTCACTTACTTTTTCGGGCTCTGTGTGGTTAGAAGCGATTATTTTACCCTTCCAAACATTCTGCTTGAAGAAGAGGTTTTTAAAGAATTGATAAACTTTTCGCTCACACCCGACAATATAGTGGATTATGTTGAAAAAGTGTTGTATAATCCTGAATTTAGTGAGGCATTAAAGAGAAAATTGGCAAAATTAAAGTCAATGCTTCACAAAGAGAACACAATCTCAAACATTGCAAGGGGAATTATTGAATAATGCCTGTAATTAAAAGATTTTTAAGATACTTTAAGCCATATTATTCCGCTTTAATCACATCATTCATCATTCTATTTTTAGTGGCTGTTTTATGGGAATTAAATACCGCAGTTGCAAAACTCATTATGGACGGGCCATTAAAAGAGCAAACTGTTTCGGAAAAAGTAGAAACAAAGGCATTGAAAAAAGACCGGCTCAAATTTGTAACAAAATTCAAAGACAAAGTGAAAAAATACCTTGAAGAAAAGGGAATTACGGAAAAAATAAACCTGAAAAGCGACAAAACAGGCGATGTTTTCGTAATTATCCTGCTAATTTTAGGCCTCTATTTTATCAAGGGAATAGCCACGTTTTTCGGATATTTCCTGTTAGGTGTCACGGGGCATAAAGTAATACGCGATTTGCGAAACGACCTTTACGCCTCAATAATCAACCAGAGCGTGTCTTTCTTTGACAAATACCATTCAGGTACTTTGATTTCAAGAATAACAAACGACGTTTACATAATCCAAAACGCGGTTACAACAAAAATCGGTGATTTGGTAAAAGAAAGCATGTTTTTAATCCTCATTATTGCCGCAATCTTTTACATAGATTATAGGCTTTCCCTTATTCTTTTGTTCATTATTCCGCTTATAGTAGTCCCTGTGGTTTTAATAAGCAAGGCTATAAGAAAAGCAACAACTCTAAGCCAGAAAAAAATGGCTGAAATAACAAATATTTTGAAAGAAACAATTTCGGGAAGCAGAATTGTCAAAGCATTTGCAATGGAAGATTTTGAAATAAAGAAATTTATGCAGAAAAAT
>JAMOUY010000315.1 GCA_027067895.1 Acidobacteriota bacterium | reverse complement strand
TGTTCTCGGAATTTTTAAAAATTCTGCCGTTTTTGAGATATTCCACTCAAATTTTTCAAGAGAATTTACTATGATTTCCCTTTCAACAGAGTCAATGTAAGCGTCAAGGGAAATGCTTCCGTCAAAGAAGTCGTTGTTTTTTGCATTGTTTTTTAAGAAGTTTTCGGGAATTTCGGGGAAAACCATGATTTTCTGGACAAAGTTTTCTAGTTCCCTGACGTTTCCCGGCCAATTGTATTCGGTAATTTTTTGCAGATTTTCGGCAATAACCTTTTTTGTTTCCTCACTTGCGCCGTATTTTTCCATAAAATGTTCCAACAAAATCGGAATATCTTCCCTTCTTTCCCGCAGAGGGGGAATTTTCAGATAAACGACGTTAAGCCTGTAATACAAATCTTCCCTGAATTTTCCCTCTTCCACAAGTTTTTTCAGGGATTTTTTGGTTGCGCAGATAATTCTTATATCCACTTTTACAGGCTTTGAGCATCCCACAGGGTAAATTTCCCTCTCTTGAATTGTTCTTAAAAGTTTTACCTGCGTGTTTAAAGGCATGTCGTCTATGTCGTCAATGAAAAACGTTCCCCCGTTTGCGCTTTCAATAAGCCCTTTTTTGTCTGAAACGGCGCCTGAAAAAGCCCCCTTTTTGTATCCGAAAAGTTCAGATTCAAGAAGGGATTCGGGAATTGCGGCGCAGTTTACCCCGACAAATGGTGCGTTTTTTCTGTTGCTTAACGTGTGAATTGTCTTTGCCAAAACCTCTTTTCCCGTTCCGCTTTCCCCTTCAATAAGCACAGTTGTGTCGCTTTCCGCAATAACTTCAGCCCTTTTCAAAAGTGTTAAAACAGACGCAGTTTTTCCCACAAAAAGCGATTTTTTTTCCTTTTCAATCTCTTTTTTAAGCCTTTCGTTTTCGTTTTTTACCGAAATAAAGTTTTGTATCTGATTTACCTTGTTTATCAACTCGTCAAGCGGATAGGGTTTTGTAAGGTAATCGTATGCCCCCAATTTTAAGGCTTTTACAGCCGTGTCAACGGTTGCGTATCCCGTAATGACAATGACAAAAACCTCTTTGTCTTTCTTTTTTGCAAATTCAAGCACTTTTAAGCCGTCAAATCCGGGAAGTTTTAAGTCCGTAATTATCAAGTCATATGCATTTTCGGTGATTTTATGTGTGCCTTCGTTTCCGCTTTCGGCGGTATCAACGAGGTGCCCCCTTTTTTTCAGCGCATCTGTCAGGGCAATTCTGTTTATTTTGTCGTCTTCAACAATAAGTATTTTCATTTTAATCCTCTTTTTTCAAAAATATTTTAACTTCGGTAAATTTCCCCTTTTCGCTTGAAACCTTTATGTCTCCTTTAATGTTTTTAAGTATTCCCATTGAAACGTAAAGTCCAAGCCCCGTCCCTTCGCCCACAGGCTTTGTAGTGAAAAACGGGTCAAAGATTTTGCTTAAATTTTTTTCGTCAATGCCTATGCCGTAATCGGTAATTGTCAAAATCACTTTGCCATTTTTATTTTCTGCAAGAATTTCTATTGTTTTGTCGTTTGACTGTTTCAGTGCGTCAATTGAATTGTGTATGACATTCATAATAACTTCCTGAATAAGAATTTTGTTGCCGAATACCAAAAATTCTTTTTCGCCGAGATTATTTTTCACCGTTATTCCCTCTTTTGAAAGTTTGTAGTCCATAAGGGAAAGCACGGATTCAATAGCTTTGTTCAGCGAGACTTTTTTGTTGTCGTAGGTTGAACTGCGCGAAAATTCAAGTAATTTGTTTACAATGTCGCTAATGTAATCAATTCCTTCCTCTATCAAAGAAAGGTATTTTTCGTTTTTTTCCAAATCTTTTGGATTTTCCTTTATCAGGGTAATGCAGTGTTTTATTCCGTTTAGCGGATTGTTTATTTCATGGGCTATTCCTGACGCAAGCCTTCCGATGCCTGCAAGTTTTTCCGCTTGAAGTATCTTTCTTTCCGCATTTAAAAGTTTTTCCCTTGCAATTCTAATTCTGTCTTGAAATTCATTCAGTTTAACCGAAATAAGCCCCGCTTCGTCGTTGTATTGAGGAAATTTTATATACTTTCCCTTTTCAACGTCAATGTTTTCTAAAAGACTTGAAACTTCAAGAAGAGAAGATGTGAATTTGTCGGTAAGAAAGTAAATCAAACCAAGCATGAAAAGTAAAATAAAAAGTATGGACACGAAAAACATTTTAAAAACAAACCTGACTTCTTTTTCAAGAAAAGACGCATTCATTCCTATGTGGAGAATTCCAAGTTTTTCGTTGCCCGATTTTATAGGATAATAGCATTCCCCTATCCATTTGCCGTCCGAATTTTTGTAAATCCTTACCGAAATATTTTCTATTGCGGGAAGGGATTTTTCATTTTCAATGTTTGAATAATCCATTTTTTTGCTTGATACAATCAATTTTCCGTTGGGGGAGTAAACAGCCACGAAAATGGCCTCTTTTTCGTCCTTTAAGAAAGAAAGAATTTCGCCTGCAAGAATGTCTTCGCTTTTTTCAAGTTTGTTTTTCTTTAAAATAAGCCTGTTTTTCACGTCAACGGAGAAAGCCCTTGCAGTTGATTTTATTCCGTTTACAAAGTTGCTTACCAATAGTTTTTTCCACGCAAAACTGAAATACAGAAAAATGGAAAAAAGCACGATGCTAACCGTAAAGCCTAACAGTATGAAAAGTTTGGTTTTAATACTTGAAAAAAAATTTCTTCTCACAGGTATATTCCCTTTTCTTTCAAATATTTTTGGAAATTTATATAAATTTTCGGAGACGGCACCGTAAAACCGTAATAAAATTCCCTGTCTATTGAAGACTCTGATTTTTCAGGTTTAAATTTTAAAAGAGTATTTCTGACGGTTTGAAGAAGATTCTTGTCAATTGACGATAATGCAACAAGCGGGGGAGAGGGAATTGAGGGAGAGTAATCAATTATTTTAATTCCTTTTTTCTCAAACTCTTTTGCAACATATTCCCTTACAACCCCCCCGTCGCAGACGCCGTTTAAAACTTGCAGGACTACTGTATGGTGGAAACTAAACTGTTTTACGGATACCGAAATTCCGCATTCTTTTGCCTTTAAGATTCCCCATCTGTATGAAAAAGAAGAGGGCGACGGAAGGGCAATGGTTTTGTCTTTTAATTGGCAGAAATTCTTTATTGTTGCGTTTTCCCTTACAATTGCCACCGCTTTTAAAAAAGGCTTTCCGTCTTTGTTTACCGGACAAACAACAGGGATTAATCTCTCTTTTTCCATGTTTTTTACAAAAACCATGTCCCCTAAAAAAGCAAATGTTATTTTCCCCTCTTTTAATTGTTTTACCGTGTCGTTGTAATCCTTGCTTAAAACGAGGGAAAATTCGTAGGGAGTGTTTTCGGAGAGATAGTCTATGACAGGCTGGTATCCGTCAAGAATAAGCGACGGGGAATACCTTGAAACAACGCCTATTTTGATTGTTCTTCTGTTTTGCATAATAGTTTTTTCTTTTAATTTAAAACCTTCTTTATACGAAATATCGGTTAACAGCGAATAAGCCAATGCCGATAGCAGTATTATTGTCAGAATAAAAAAAATTGTAATCGCCGTTAGTGTTTTTCTCATTTCAAATCCTTTTCGCTCTTTCTTCCTTTTTTTCTTTCCGCAAGAATTGTGCCTTTTAAAATTTTACAATATAATTTAAGTTGAAGGGAGAAAAATGGCGAAAAATCGTCAATGTGGCGAAAAAAAGCCACATGTTAAAGTTATAAAGCGGGCAAAAACAAGGTTTTATCAAGGTTTTTGAATGGCACGTATTTTGCTGTTTATTAAATAAGGAAGAGTGCTCTATTGAGCAAAAAAGAAGGAGGTTTTTATGAAGGTTAAATTTTGGGCTTTTATTTTGATTGCGTTAATGTCGTTTGGTTTGTCTTTTGCAGGCGACAGAATTAAAGTGGAAAATTACTTTGACAAAGGTTATTTTGTAACCGCAAGCGAAGACGGTGCTTTTAAATTATGGATTGACGGCAGAATTATGATTGATGCCGGTTTTTTCTTCGGAGACGACAATAATTTTGCAAACGGCACCGAAACAAGAAGGGCAAGGCTTTCTTTCAAAACAACTTTGTATGACAAATGGGCAGGCGAATGGGACATTGACGTTGCCGACAACGAAGTTGAAATTAAAGATTTCTGGATGGCTTATGTTGGATTTGACAATATGATAATCAAATTGGGTAACCACAAAATGCCTTTCTCTATGGAAGAAGTGACTTCTTCAAGATACATTGTTTTTATGGAAAGGGCTCTTCCCAATGTTTTTACCCCCGGAAGAAGAATCGGTTTGTCTGTTACAAAATGGGCTGATAATTGGAGAATTCAGGCGGGATTTTACGGACAGGAAGTTGGAGAAGGAGAAGAAGAGGGTGAAAATGAAGCGTGGGGATATGCGGCAAGGTTTTCTTATGAGCCTGTAATGGAAGACGGAAGAATTATTCATTTGGGAGCATCCTATCTTTACCTTATTCCGGATGCCGGAAGCGGAGATAAAATTAAATTCAAGCAGAGACCTGAATTGCATTTGACCCAAAAAATACTCAATACCGGAAAAATCAAAAAAGTTGACGATTACGATGCATACGGATTTGAGTTTGCGGGACAGTTTGGCGCTATTTCTTGGCAGGCTGAATACATCAAGCAGAATGTAAACAGGTATGACGGCAAGCCTGATGCGTCATTTTCCGGATACTATGCTTACGTAAGTTATTTCCTTACAGGTGAAAAAAGAGAATGGAAAAAGAGCGAAGCTGAATTCGGCGCAGTTACCCCCAATAGTAAAAAAGGTGCTATTGAACTTGCTTTGAGATATTCTCACCTTGATTTGACTGATGAAAGCGCTGATATTTTTGGCGGAGAGGAAGACAACTTCACAATAGGCATCAATTATTACTTCAATGCAAATGTAAGGTTTATGATGAACTACATCTTTGTTAACAACGACGAATACGCTGATGGAGACGGAGACTTTATAGGAAACGACGACTTCCAGATTCTCGCTTTCAGATTCCAGTATTTGTTCTAAACTGAAAAAATCTTAAAAAATCGGGGGGAGTTTCCCCCCTTTTCAATTTTCAAAAGTCAATAAAAATCGGAGGATTTCATGGGTAAAGAAATTGAAAGGAAGTTTCTTGTCAAAGGAGATTTCCCGAAAGAAAACGGAATAAGAATTGTTCAAGGATACCTTTGTTCCGTTCCTGAAAGAACGGTAAGGGTAAGAATAAAAGGAGACAAGGGTTATTTGACGGTTAAGGGAATAGGAAACGAATCCGGCGCTTCAAGGTTTGAGTGGGAGATTGAAATTCCCAAAAAAGACGCGGAAGATTTATTGAAAATCTGCGAGCCGGGAATAATTGACAAAACAAGGTACAGAGTAAAAGTTGGCAAGCATACCTTTGAAATAGACGAATTTTACGGAGACAACGAAGGGCTTGTTATTGCCGAGGTTGAGTTGTCGGATGAAAACGAAGAATTCGAAAAACCCGAGTGGCTTGGGGAAGAGGTAACGGGAGACGTTAGGTATTACAATTCAATGCTTATGAAAAATCCATACAAAAATTGGCGGGACAAATAAAAAATGAACCTTGAAAAGGATGAAAAACGCCATAACAACTTAAATATTTGCGAAAACTCAAACGACAACGGGGAAAACGGTTTTGACCCTCTTGACATGAGCAATTACAAATTAAACAAACTTCCCAAAAGAGAGTTGTCCTCTTTTGAAAAAAAGATGAGAAAAGCAGGCGGCCCCCTTGCACTGATTGCTTTTGTATTGCTCAATTATTTTGTCGCTTTTCCGTTTTTGCAGCATATCAACGTGTCTATTTTGCCGGATGCGGCAAAGAAGGTTTTTGAAAGCGTAGGCGCCGAAGCGTTTGCTGCCAAAAACGCATCCATGCTTGCGGTTTTTGTTTCCGCTTTGATTTTGTGGATTACCGAGGCGGTACCGAATTATCTAACGTCTTTAATGCTGATAATCGCTCTTGTTTTGACGGGGGTTTTGCCCGAGGTTGAGGCATACCATCAGTTGGGACACAAGGTTATGTGGCTCAACATTATGTCTTTTATTCTTGCGAGTATGCTTGTTAAAACGAGGGCTGCCAAAAGGTTTGCGTTGTGGTTTATCGTAAGATTCGGAAAATCTGCCACTTCAATTTTTGTGAGTTTTATTGTCATTAACCTTATTCTTTCCGCTTTTATTTCGGCCACAACGGCAAAAGCGGCAATTCTTCTTCCCATTATGATGGTTGTTGCAGCAATCTACGGCGCAACCGGGGGAAAAAACAAAAACAATTTCGGAAGAAACTTGATTTTGCAGAATTTGTTTCAAATCAACATGGGTGCTTCCGCATTTGTTACAGGCTCGGGTGCAAACCTGCTTGCCGCCGCTTTTATAGGGGAAGCCATCGGAAAGGATATTTACTTTACGGATTGGATGAAGGTTGCCTTTCCCATTTCTGTTGCCATTATGTTTATCGGCTTGTTTGTGGGCACAAAATTTATTTTTCCCCTTTCGGAAAAAGAGAAAAAGCCCACAATTAAAGGCGGAATGGAGAGGCTTAAAGAAGAGTTGAAAAAGATGGGCAAGGTTTCCGGACAGGAAATCAGGGCTGTTGCGATTTTTATAACCGTGTTGCTTTTG
>JAMOUY010000314.1 GCA_027067895.1 Acidobacteriota bacterium | reverse complement strand
ATAGTGTCTTTCAATATTGTAATCGGTAAGTATAAGTTTTTTGCCGTTTTGGTTTTTTGGCTCTTTTTTAATTGTCTCTTTTTTGGCTGTATCACGCTCGCTTCCCTCAACTTCAATATGTAATTTAATTTCTTCAACCTGTGATTTCGGAAAAGCAACCTTGTTTCCGTTTTTCTGAAAAAGGTAAAAATCCCCCTTTTCCCCTAAAAATTTCTCAACAACAAAATATTTTCCGCCTTTTAAAATTACTTTTACCCCTTCATCATTTTTAAAAATCTTCTTCGCAGTAGAAGAAGTCCCGGCCCCGACAACAGTAATACTGCCTGCAATTAAAGAAAGGCTAACAAAAAAAACCGAAAGGAAAAAAACAATTTTTCTCATAACTCACCTCTATTTTCTTAAAATTATTGAGTATCCAAGAGTATAATTACACATTCCTGACAATCTGTCAATAATGTCGGACACAAAGAGAAAAACAACAAGACAGGGAAAAAAAAGCAAAGTTAAAATCAAAACAAAAACGTTTTTCCCGCACTCTTTAAGCAGTGATGCAACCATATAGTGAAGCACTCTGAAAAAACATCCGTGATTTTTAAGACTTTCAACCGACAAATTTGCATCTTCCGCCATTTTTTTAAATCCGTATTCGGTATATCTAAAAAAGTCGTAAGGCCTCTGGTGAATTTCCCACATAAACGGAAAAACGGCAAAAAGTTTGCCACCTTCTTTCAAAACTCTTGACAACTCTTTCATCGCCTTAAACGGATTGCTTAAATGCTCAAAAACAACTATGCACACAATAGCGTCAAAGCAATTGTTTTTAAAAGGCAAAGAATGAATATCCCCGACAACGTCAAGGGAAGAGTAATCCCATGAGGAATCACCCACGCAGTTATCTATTCCAACAACCTTGCAGTGTTTAAAGTAACGGCGATACTTACCCTCGCCTGCCCCTGCGTCAAGCACAAGGCTGTCTTCGGGAAGAGATTTTGCAAATTTTTCAACCTCTTTTTCAATATCACGATGAAAGTAATCAAGGTAATGCTTTATCTTTTCAAGCATTCTACTCCTCTTTAAGGTTTCTCAAAACCTCTCCAAACGCAACGGCAATAAACATAAGAAGATACAAAACAAAGTAAAACTGCAAATACTTCATCAAAATAAAAAACAGAGCGGGAAAAACCACGAAAAAGTATTGGTAATTGTAAACGGAAATATCCCTTCTTTTCCTGAATTCTTTTTTTGTCATCAAGAAAGAAAGCGCCATTCCCATTAAAATAACAAAATTCATCGGCTTTAAAAGAAATAGAAAATTCGCGTATGAAAAAGCCATGCCGCTTAACGAACCGCTAAGTAAAAGAAAAACAGGAATGTTTTCCCTTTCATGCCAAACAATATACAAAAAACTCAAAAGGGCACACACAAGTTCAAGGTAATATGCGTAAACAGAAAATGCTCTGTAATTGAAGTAGGCAAGGGAAAATCCGAACGTAATGAGAAGCAGTAGGGATAAAATCTTTTTCTCCCTAAACTTAAATGCGTAAAAAACAAAAAACAAAAGGGATACCAAGAAGTAAAACTCAACAATTTTCGGCGTAAAAAGGTTTCCCCTTTTGTACCAAATGTCAAATCCGATTAAAATAAGGATTGCCCCTCCCAATGAAGGGGCAAGTGTTTTGAAAAACCTGTCAAGTTTATTTAAAAGG
>JAMOUY010000313.1 GCA_027067895.1 Acidobacteriota bacterium | reverse complement strand
TGGGTGGAGGCAATAAAAACGTGTTCTATAAAATCCTCTTCCTTGGTGGAAGTGCCTCTTATTCCTTTGCCACCCCTTCTCTGTTTCCTGTAAGAGGTTATGGGCGTTCTTTTAATGTATCCCTCTCCGCTAACGGTAATTACAACGTCTTCTTCCTGAATAAAGTCTTCTATTGAAAATTCTTGCTCGTCGGGAATTATCTGGGTTCTTCTCTCGTCTCCGTATTCCTCTCTCACTGCAATCAACTCGTCTTTAATGATTTTGTAAACCCTTTTTTCGCTGCTTAAAATATCTTCCAAGTCGGCGATTAACTTTAAAATCTGCTTGTATTCCTCAATAATCTTTTCCCTTTCAAGGCCTGTCAATCTTTGCAGTTTCATATCAAGTATTGCCTGCGCCTGCCTTTCGGAAAACTTAAATCTGTCAATAAGGTTTTGTTTTGCAAGGGCGGGATTTTTTGATTTTTTGATTATGGCAATAACCTCGTCAATGTTTTCAATGGCAATTTTTAAGCCTTCCAAAATATGGGCTCTTTCCCTTGCCTTTCTTAATTCGTATTTTGTTCTGTTTATTACGACTTCTTTTCTGAAAGAAACAAACTCTTCAAGAAGCCCTTTCAGGTTTAAAACCTTAGGTTGAAGGTTTACAAGGGAAAGAAAAATTATTGAAAAGGAAGTCTGCAACTGGGTATGTTTGTAAAGGTGGTTTAAAACAACCTGAGGAATTACACCCTTTTTCAACTCAATTACCACCCTTATTCCGTCTCTATCGGATTCGTCTCTTATGTCGGCAATTCCTTCAATCTGCTTATTTCTTACCAAATCGGCGATTTTTTTAATCAAGTTTGCTTTGTTTACCTGATATGGAATTTCGGAAATTATTATTCTGTCTCTGTCGCCTTTAACTTTCTCAATGTTTACAAGCCCTCTTATTACAACCTTTCCTCTTCCTTCTCTGTATGCTTTTTCAATGCCGGAAATTCCGTAAATAATTCCGCCTGTCGGGAAATCGGGCCCTTTGATATACTGCATCAATTCTTTGATTGAAATCTCGGGATTGTCTATCAATGCAATTATCCCGTCAATTACCTCGGTTAAGTTGTGAGGCGGTATGCTTGTGGCCATACCGACCGCAATTCCCGAACTTCCGTTTACAAGAAGGTTTGGTATTCTTGCAGGCAAAACAACAGGCTCGTTTAGAGAACCGTCGTAGTTTGGCTGGAAGGGAACTGTTTCTTTTTCAATGTCTTTAAGCATTTCATGGGCAATCTTTGCCATTCGGATTTCGGTATAACGCATTGCCGCGGCCGAGTCGCCGTCAACCGAACCGAAGTTGCCCTGTCCGTCAACAAGAGGATACCTTAGAGAAAAATCCTGAGCCATTCTTACAATTGCGTCGTAAACCGCAGAGTCTCCGTGGGGATGGTATTTACCTATAACGTCACCGACAATTCTTGCGGATTTTTTGTAAGGCTTATTGTAGTCGTTTTTCATATCGTACATAGAATAGAGAATTCTTCTATGTACAGGTTTTAATCCGTCCCTTACGTCGGGAATGGCCCTCCCCACAATTACGCTCATTGCGTAATCAAGGTACGATTTTTTTACTTCTTCTTCTATTTCAATTTTTCTAATGTCTTCCGGCATAGTTTACCTCTTTACACGTCAAGATTTTCCACGTCAAGGGAATATTCTTCAATAAATTTTCTTCTCGGCTCAACTTGGTCTCCCATTAACTTTGAAAAAACCTCGTCAGCCTCAACCGCGTCGTCTATGGTAACCCTTAAAAGCGTCCTGCTGTCGGGGTTTAAGGTTGTTTCCCACAACTGCTCGGGATTCATTTCACCCAAACCTTTATATCTTTGAATCGTAATCCCCTTTTTTGAGAGAGAATCAACCGTATCAACAAAGTCAAAGAGATTGTTTACAGTATCAATTACCTCGTTGTCTCTCAATATTGTAATCTCTCTGTTGAAGTAATCTCTTAAATGTCTGTAAAGGTTTGACAAAACAATGTATTCGGGCAAACTCAAAAGTTTTTTGTCTATTATGTTTCCGGAAAACGCAACGTTGTCTATTGAAACAACAAGATAATAACTTTCGGTTTCTTCGTTAAAACCTGTTTCGCTTACGTTAAAAAGATTGTCTTCAAGTAGTTGTTTCAACCTGTGAATTTCCGATGCGTCCTGAAAAAAATCTCCGTTTTGAATATTGTTTTCAAGCAAAAATAAAATAAGGTTTTCCCTGTACCCTCTTTTAGCGAGTTTTTGAAGAAAATGTCTCATTTTTTTTGCATTTTTTATTATATCAATCCACTTGGATTTTCTTACTCTCTCTTCGCCTTCAATTTTTATAGAGTATTTGTCAAAAAAGTTTGAAACCAAAAACTCGTTCAATTGGTCTTCGTCTTTAAGATATGTTTCCTTTTTCCCGGACTTTACCTTGTAAAGCGGCGGCTGGGCAATATAAAGATAACCTTTTTCCACAATCTCTTTCATTTGTCTGAAAAAGAAGGTTAAAAGAAGGGTTCTAATGTGCGCGCCGTCAACGTCCGCGTCGGTCATTATGATTATTTTGTGATACCTGATTTTTGTTATGTCAAATTCTTCTTTGCCTATTCCGGTGCCCAATGCCGAAATCATAAGTTTTATTTCTTCGGAAGAAAGAATTTTGTCAAACCTTGCTTTTTCAACATTGAGAATTTTACCTTTTAACGGAAGTATTGCCTGCGTCTTTCTGTCCCTTCCCTGCTTTGCCGAGCCTCCGGCAGAGTCTCCCTCAACAAGAAAAAGTTCTGACCTTGCAGGGTCTTTTTCCTGACAGTCGGCAAGTTTTCCCGGAAGGGTAGCGGAATCAAGCGCGCCTTTCCTCCTTGTCAATTCCCTTGCCTTTCTCGCCGCTTCCCTTGCCCTCGCCGCGTCTATCGCCTTTTGAATTACCGCTTTTGCAACGGAAGGATTCTGGTCAAAATAATCCATTAAATAATCGTAAACAACAGAATCAACAATTCTTTTAACTTCGGAAGAAATCAGTTTGTCCTTTGTCTGGGAAGAAAATTTAGGGTCGGGATGTTTTACCGAAATAACGGCGGTAAGTCCTTCCCTTATATCGTCTCCGCTTAATTTTACATTTTTCGCTTTGGGAAAATTATTCTGGGAAAGATATCTGTTTACACATCTTGTTAAAGCGGCTCTAAACCCTTCAAGGTGAGTTCCCCCGTCTTTGTTTTTTATGTTGTTGGTAAAGCAGTAGATGTTTTCCGAATATCCGTCGTTCCACTGCATTGCCACTTCTACAACGGTTTTGTCTTTCGGCACTTCAAAATAAATAACTTTTTTGTTAATTACGTTTTTAGTTTTGTTCAAATGCTCAACAAACGATTTTATTCCGCCGGAATAATGAAACTGCCTACTTTGTCCCGTTCTTTCGTCTTTTAACTCTATTAAAAGCCCTTTGTTTAAAAAGGAAAGTTCCCTCAATCTTCCGGCAAGAATGTCAAACTGAAACTCTATGTTGGTAAAAATTTCAGGGTCAGGCCTGAACTTAATCTTTGTCCCTGTTCCCTTTGTTTTGCCGACAACTTCAAGCGGAGTTATAGGTTTTCCCCTTGAATACTCCTGTCTGTAAAGTTTGCCGTCCCTTTTTATTTCAAGTTTAAGGTATTCCGAAAGCGCATTTACAACCGAAACTCCGACTCCGTGAAGCCCGCCTGAAACTTTGTAAGAGGAAGCGTCAAATTTTCCGCCTGCGTGAAGTACAGTCATAATTACTTCTGCGGCAGACTTTTTCTCTTCCGGGTGTATATCAACGGGAATTCCCCTTCCGTTATCTTCAACGGTTACGCTGTTGTCAATATGAATTGTAACCGTTATTTTATCACAGTATCCCGCAAGGGCTTCGTCAACCGAATTATCAACAACCTCAAAAACCATGTGATGAAGACCCGTCCCGTCGTCGGTATCTCCAATATACATTCCCGGCCTTTTTCTTACGCCTTCAAGGCCTTTTAAAACCTTAATACTTGACGCATCGTAGCTTTCGTTTAAATTCTTTTCAATATCTTCACTCATAATTACCCCAAACTTAAAAGATTAAAATCAAAATTAGCAAACTTCCTTTTATCCGTTGTTGTTAATACTATTTGAAAATTTGATATCACTCTTTTCAAACTGTTAGATAAGTTGGTGTTATCAAATTCCGAATCAAAATCGTCAAGAAGAAGAACAGGTTTTTTGCCAGTTTTTTCGGAAAAAATAAAACCGATTGTTTTCAAAATATCAAAAAAAACTGCCTTTTGTTGGCCGGAAGATAAAAACAATCTCATATCTTTGTTTTTGTTTAGTATAAAAAATCTATCCTTATGACATCCGGTTAAAACTCTCTTTTCTTTTATTTCCCTTTGAAACAAAGATTTTTCCTCTTTTTCGGATATTTTTACTTTATAAACAACCTTTAAATCTTCTTCTATTAAATTGTTTATTTTTTTTACAAAATTTTCTCGCTTTTTTCTTAAAATTTTACTACGCTCCAAAATAATAGTATTCCACGCGTTTATAGTATCATTTTCGCCTTCAAAAGTCAATAAAGCGCGCTTTTCTCTCAAAGCGCGGGAATAGTCCGATAACGCTTTTAAATAGGATTTGTCGTAAAAACTTAAAACAATGTTAAAAAATTTATACAAAGTAACAACATCGTTTCTTATTGAATTTAAAAGTCTGGCATTAAAAACAAAAACAGGAAACCTTAAACTAATATTTAAAGCATTTTCTTTTTTTTCGTTAAATAAAAAATCTTTTTTTTTATTTTTTCCGTCATAGAAAACACTAATAGTGTTTCCTTCAAAAATACTTTCTATTTTAAAAAAATATTCTCCATGCCTTACAAGATTAGACAATCTTCCGGTTAAAAAAGACCTTCCTCTTACACAAATGTAGATTCCTTCCAATATTGTTGTTTTACCGCTTCCGTTTTTTCCTTCTATAAGGGTAAAATCGGAAAAATCAAACTTTTTATTTTTAAAACATCGTAGATTTACACAACCGAAAGTTTCAAGCATTAGTTGATTATCATAGGATTTATAAGAAAAGTGTAGTCAACCCCGTTTTTATGAAACTGAAAAAAGGTAAAACTGTCCGAATTTTTATCCATTAAAGCCTTAACCTCTTCAACATCAACAACATTGAAAAATTGATTAAGATGGGTTATGTTATACCCTGTTTTAAACGGCTCTCCATCATATTTAACTTCTTTTTTTACAATAGCGACACTTCCTTCAACATCTTGCAGGCTTGCAGTAAAATAGCCTTTTTCAAATTCGAAAACAACTTTTTCCGAGTATTGCCCGTAAAGAGGCATCAATTCTTTTAAAGCGTCTTTCATGTCTTTTACTTTAATAATAATTTCGACGGAATCGGAAGGGGGATTTAAAAATGATTTGTAATTTATAAAATTATTTGCAAGAAGTCTTGAAAATAAAATTCTTGACCCAATTTTAAAGAAAATATTTGCTCCATCCCTTCCCAAATAAAGCTCATCGTCAATTGAAGAGAGTTGTATCATTTTTTTCAATTCAAGAAAGGTTTTTTTGGAAACAACAAAATTCTCCCTTTCGTCAAAAAAAGAATCCATACCAACGTACGAAGCTACAAAAAGAGTATGTCTGTTTGACGCTGCAAAATTAAGTTTTTCATTTTCAAAGTCAAAGAAAACCCCGTTTAACGATTTATCCTTAATTATTTCGTTGTTGATTGAAATTGATATTGTGGAAATTACGTCAACAAGTTGAGATTTTGGAAGAATAACGCTTTTTTCCGAAAAATCGTAGTCCGGAATAACGGGATAGTTATCGTCAACCTGAGCGTTAACCGAGTAAAATCTTCCGTCTTTTTCAATTTTCAATGAGGAACTGTCAATCCATAAAGTGATATCTCCCTCAGGCAAAACTTTTACAATATCAAATAAAACCTTCGCAGGAACAATAACAATTCCTTCTTCTTCAATATCCGCTTTTAAACTTACGGTTAGACCGACTTCTAAATCGGTTCCTTTTATGTAAATTCTTCCGTCTTCCGCTTTTATGAAAACATTTGAGAGTATGGGAATTGTTGTTTTTTTATCAACTATGCCGTTTATTAGCGTTAACTCTTTTAAAAAGTCGTTTCTATCAACTCTAATTTTCATAGTAATACTCCTTATAGAATTATTCTTATGTTATTTTAACAGATATAGATAGTTTTGTGAAATTGTTGAAAAAAAAATATGTTTAATTTAACTTCATGATTTTAAAGATTTTTTTTAATTTTTTTATTTTTTTGTGTAAATAAATTTCTGTTATTTATTCTGATGGTTTTTTGTTAAAAAATTGTGAATTTTTTTTATTTATCCACAGGTTATTTTTTTTAACATTTTTTTCACAGTAATTTCTTTCGCTTTTTACACTTTTTTAGAGTATTTTTTTATTTTCTGATAAAATAATCTTGCTATGATTTACGGGAAAGTTGTAGGCTCGGTTTGGGCTACGCAAAAGGTTGAAACCTTAAACGGATTGAAATTTCTTATTGTTCAGCATTATTCGGTAAAAGGCGACGCTTTAAATTCTTTTACCGTTGCTGTTGACGCTGTCGGGGCAGGAGCGGGGGAAATGATTTTAATGGCGCAGGGCTCTTCCGCAAGACAAACGCCTATTACAAAAAACAGGCCTGTTGACGCCGTAATTATGGCAATT
>JAMOUY010000312.1 GCA_027067895.1 Acidobacteriota bacterium | reverse complement strand
TAATTTCTTCCGCACCGTTTTCAATTGCCTGCTTTGCTTCAAAAGCCTTTACTTCCTTTGTGGTGGCGCCGAGAGGAAACCCTACCACGGTGCAAACCTTTACGTCAGTCCCGGAAAGTATATCCGCCGCAGTTTTTACAAAACACGGATTTATGCACACGGAAGCAAACTTGTATTCCTTGGCTTCCATGCAAAGATTTATTACATCTTCAACAGTTGCATCCGGCTTCAAAAGAGTGTGGTCAATCAAGTGGGAAATATTTACGTCAAACTTTCCGTCGGGGGTAATTCTGTCGGTTTTTATCTTAATAAAATTGCCGATAGCCTTGCTTGGTCTTAAAACACAATAGTTTTCCTCAATATCGCAATATAAAAGGTCCGGTGAAGAGTTGTCAAATTCAAGCCAATCAAGGTTTAAATCTTCCTCTCTTTTTTCAGCAGGTTCGTCAATAGAGGACAAAATTTCTTCAACAATTTTAGACACGTCTTTGTTCATACTACACCTCTAAATTTAAGCGGTCCACAACACCGGCTATTATAGCGTTTTCCGGTATTTTTTTTGAACCGGTTATTATTTGTAAACTTCCGCCGTCTTTGATAACAAGCACGGTATCGTCCCTGCCGGAATCGGTTGCGTCAATGGCAAGAAAAGGCTTGCCTTTTAATTTGCCGTGCGGAGTTATTTCCCTGACAAGCATAATCTTATATCCTTCAAAATTTTTGTTCTTTTTAGTTGAGTAAACACTTCCCAAAACCTTGCACAAAATCATAGCGAAAACCCATCTATTATTCCGACTATTGCGGCGTCGGCAGGCATATTGGAATTTTCAAAGGGAATTGCAGCCTCTTTGCTTGTTGAGTAAAAAACAACATCGCCTATACCCGCCTGCACCGTGTCAACTGCAACAACGTATTTTTTTTCAGGTTTTAAGTCTTCGTTATAGGGACAAACAATCATCAATTTCTTTCCCTCAAAACTGTCAAGTTTTTTAGTAGCCCAAACGCTTCCGACAACCTTACCTATTAGCATTGTCAATCTCTATTATTTTGTTAACTCTTTTTAAATGCCTTCCGCCTTCAAACCCGGTTGAAAGAAATTTATCAACAATAAACTTCATTAGTTCAATGCCTATAACCCTTGAACCTAATGTTAAAAAATTGGCGTCGTTGTGAGCCCTTGCGTTGTAAGCCTCAAAAGTATTTGAGCAGTGCGCAGCCCTGATTCCCTTTATTTTATTCAAAACAATTGCGCTTCCTATTCCAGCACCGTCTATAAAAATCCCGTATTTTGCGTTTTTTTCAAAAAATTCTTTTCCGCATTTTAAAGCAAAATCTGGATAATCAACGGATTCTTCGGAATAACATCCGCAATCAACAACTGTGTATCCTTTTTCTTCCAAATAATTTTTTAAAAATTCTTTGTAGCCGAAACCACCGTGGTCGCTTCCCACTACAATCAAATTACCTTTTATTTCGTTCAAAATCTCGTTTACAATATCCCTTACACTCATTTTTCAAATTCCAGTTTATCCACAATTGCCATAATTACGGCATCAACAGGCTTGTTTTTCGTAATAGGCGTCTGTCTTGCGGAAGAGCCCTGCGCCATTAAAATCATTTCCCCCGCTCCTGCCCCGACAGCGTCAACAGCAACGGTAAAAGAATTTAAAGCGTCGCCTTTTACCGAATAATGCTGAACAATAAGAAAT
>JAMOUY010000311.1 GCA_027067895.1 Acidobacteriota bacterium | reverse complement strand
AGAGGAGAATTACCCCGCCTGTAAGAATAAGATAGGGCGTCAGCATAAAGTAATTTATGGAAATATTCATTTTTTACCCCCCTCGTTATCTATAACCATTGCAACCTGTCTTGCCTTAAACATATTCAGGTAATAATCAACCGACTTCTGCATTCTCTTAAAGAAAAAGTTGGGATAAATTCCTATCCAAAAAATCATGACAACAAGCGGCACAAGGTAAGATATTTCCCTCACCGACAAATCTTTAAGTTTTTTATTTTCTTCCGAAGGCTCGGTGTTGAAGAAAACCCTCTGATACATCCAAAGCATGTAAACCGCGCCTAAAATAACGCCTGTTGCCGCAAAAGCGGTGTATAGCCACGCATGTGGCCACGGAGATTTAAAAGTCCCCAACAATATGGAAAATTCTCCCACAAATCCGTTTGTTAAAGGCAAGCCTATTGAAGAAAGGGTAACTATCATAAAAAACGTTGCATAAACAGGCATAACCTTTGCTATTCCGCCGTATTCGGAAATCAGCCTTGTGTGCTTCCTCTCGTAAATTATGCCGACAAGAAGGAACAAAGCGCCTGTTGAAATACCGTGGTTTATCATTTGAAGAATTCCGCCCTGCATACCGTAAACCGTTAAAGCAAACAGGCCGAGCATTACATAGCCCAAATGGGAAACGGAAGAGTATGCCACAAGTTTTTTAATATCCTTCTGAACCATTGCAACAAGCGCGCCGTAAATTATGCCTATTATCGCAAGAGTAATCACATAGGGAGCGAATTTAATCATAGCCTCGGGAAACAACGGCATTGCAAACCTTAAAAACCCGTATGTTCCGAGTTTCAGCAAAACGCCTGCAAGAATAACAGAACCTGCCGTCGGCGCCTCGGTATGTGCGTCGGGCAACCATGTGTGAAACGGAAAAACAGGAACCTTGATTGCAAACGCAAGAGCAAATACCGCAAAAAGGTAAACCTGCTCTTTAAGGCTGAAATGGTAAGAGTAAAGTTTAAAAACGTCAAATGTGCCTGTTGTGTTGTAAATATACATAATTCCCAAAAGCATTAAGAGAGAACCCGCCATTGTATAGATAAAAAACTTTACCGCGGCATAAATCCTTCTCTCTCCGCCCCAAACACCGATAATGAAATACATGGGAATAAGCATTATTTCCCAGAAAACGTAAAAGAGAAGCAAATCAAGGGAAACAAGTGAGCCTAAAATTCCAACTTCAAGCAAAAACATGTGAATGTAAAAGGACTTAACCTTTTTAGTTATTCCCGAATAGGTTGAAAGAAAGATTATAGGCATTAAAAATGTTGTCAAAAGAATTATAAAAAGGCTAATTCCGTCAACCCCGATATAGTAGTTGGAGTTTAAAAAGGAAGAAGCAATCCACTTTGTTTTTTCCACAAATTGAAGTTTGTAAACCGAATAATCAAAGTCAAAAAACAGTTTCAGGGACAGAAAAAAGTGAACAAGGGAAAAAACTATCCCGAAAACCTTTATTCCCTTTTCAGACTTTGAAGGGAAAAACAAAAGCAATACAACCGCAAGCAACGGGAAAAAAGTTATCAGACTTAAAAAGTGATTCTCAAACATAACTACCCCTCACACTAAAAGAAAATCCAGAATAGTATCAGTATTCCGCCAAGCATTGTTAAAGCGTAAACCTTCACTGCACCGTTCTGGTAAAGGGAATAAACCTTTCCCACACACCTTGCAAGGCTTGCGGAAAGATTGACAGCCCCGTCAATTATTATTGTGTCTATAAAAAGCCAGCAGAATTCGCCTATCTTTTTAATCGGGTTAACGATTAAAGCAAAGTAAATCTCGTCAACATAGTATTTGTTCAACAGAATTTTGTAAAAGTATCCGAAAGCGTTTGCAATTTTTGACGGCGCATCCGTTTTTTTTCCGTAAAGGGATTTGGCGACAAACCAGCCTATAATCGCAAGGCCGACGGAAACAAACATCAAAGTCCATTCCAAAGACACGTCGTGTATGTAGTGAATGTGGCCAATATTCTCAATCATCGGTTCAAGGTAGTGTTCAAGAAGATTCGGCAGTTTAAAGATATGGGGAAATCCAATCCAACCGCCTACAACGGAAAGAAACGCAAGAACCATTAAAGGAACAGTCATAACGGAAGGAGACTCGTGCAATCCCTCTTTTTCCTTTTCCGAGCCTCTGAAATCCCCTAAAAACGTCAGGTAAACAAGCCTGAACATGTAAAAGGAAGTCAAAACGGCGGCAAAAGCGCCTATTCCCCACAGAATTTTATGGTTTGAGGCAAAAGCCTTCCATAAAATTTCGTCCTTTGAGAAAAACCCGGCAAAGGGAGGAAAGCCTGCAATTGCCAAAGTCGCTATCAAAAATGTCCAGTATGTTTTAGGCATGTATTTTTTCAAACCGCCCATGTTTCTAATATCCTGAGGGTCTTTGTCGTGAATTCCTGCATGATGGTATGCGTGATGCATTGCATGAATAACCGAACCAGAACCAAGAAACAGAAGTGCTTTAAAGAAAGCATGGGTTAAAATATGGAAAAAGCCTGCAATAAAGGCTCCAACGCCAAGCGCAAGAAACATGTATCCCAACTGTGAAACGGTTGAATACGCAAGCACTTTCTTTATATCGTTCTGCACCGTGCCTATGGTTGCCGCAAACAGAGCGGTCAAACCGCCCACCCACGCTATTGTAAGCAAAGTAATCGGCGCAAGTTGAAAGAGAAAGTTAAGTTTAACAATCATGTAAACGCCTGACGTTACCATTGTTGCCGCGTGAATCAAAGCGGAAACCGGAGTGGGTCCTGCCATTGCGTCGGGCAACCAAATATAAAGCGGAATTTGGGCAGATTTTCCGGTTGCGCCCACAAACAAGAGTATTGTGGCAAGGGTAATAAGCCCGAACGTGTGTTCGGGTTTCAAGCCGGCGGAAACAACCGCTTCCCTAATTCCGTTAAATTCAAGCGAACCGAACAGGGTAAAGATTAGAAACATTCCGAGAATAAACCCGAAGTCTCCAACCCTGTTTACTATAAAAGCCTTTTTGCCTGCATCGGAAGCAACCTTTGTCGTGTAATAAAAGCCTATGAGAAGGTAAGAGCAAAGCCCGACGCCTTCCCAACCGACAAACATTAAGAGAAGGTTGTCGGCAAGCACAAGGGTAAGCATCATAAAAACAAACAAGTTAAGGTATGCAAAGTATCTCCAATAACCCTCTTCTTCCGCCATGTAGCCTATTGAATAAACGTGAATAAGGAAACTTACGCCTGCAACCATCAAAGTCATTACACCGGACAGTCTGTCAAACAAGTATGCAAAATTCACATGAAAATCGCCGAGGGAAATCCATGGAAACAAAACATTTCTAACACCCTTTTCAGACAATTCCGGATTGCCGTTCATCTGAAAAAATATCACACAGGCGAGAAGAAAAGACAGAAGCAACGCTCCGCTTCCTATAATTCCCACCGCTTTTTTCGGCAATTTTCTTCCGAACAATCCGTTAATAAAAAAGCCGATAAGGGGGAAAACCGGGATTAACCATACGTATTCAGTCATAACATCATCCCTTCAAAAGTTTTATTTCGTCAACTTCAACGGTTTCTCTCAACTTAAAGTAAGCAACCACCAACGCTAACCCAACCGCCGCTTCCGCCGCGGCAATGGCAAAGATAAAAAACACGAAAATCTGTCCGTCAACATTGCCCAAATACCTTGAAAAGGCGACAAACAAAAGGTTGACGGAATTCAAAATCAATTCTATGCACATCAAAATAGTTATAATGTTTCTTCTGATTAAAATACCAACAATGCCTATCGTAAACAAACAAACGCTTAAAATTGCGTAATCAACCATGGCTACCATAGTTATACCCTCTTCTTTGATAAAAATACGGCCGCAACCATGGCGGCAAGTAATAAAATTGATATCAACTCAAACGGAATGAAATACTTACCAAACATCACCACAGACAAAGTCTCAACATTGTTTTTCATACCGCCCACGGCACTCATCTTTGTATAGGAAAGCAAAATCTTGCTCTTTAACAGGGAAATATAGATAAGCACTCCGATAAGAATTGCTCCCAAAACAGAAACAAAGGTTATAAATTTGTTCCTTTTGGACGGTGCTTCCCTGTGCTGATTTAAAAGCATAATGACAAAGAGGAATAAAACAATTATCGCACCGGCATACACAACAAGTTGCATGGCGGCAATAAACGGCGCCGCAAGGGTTAAATAAATTCCCGAAATTGCGGTAAAGGAAAGTAATAAAAACAAACCGCTTACAATAGGCCTATCCGAAAGAATAACCATAACTGCGGCAAAAACCGCTATAAAACTTAAAATCCAAAACGCCAACTGCATTTTATTCCCCACCTTCCGATTTGGTTTTTACCAATTCCTCAATACCGAAAACTCCGGCTTCCCTTGACGTGTGCACAATCTCATAGTGATTGGTAAGTTGAATTGCGTCCTTAGGGCAAGCCTCTTCACAAAAACCGCAATAAATACACCTGTGCAAATCTATCTGAAAAACCTTAGGTGCCTTTTCCTTGGGATGCTCTTTATCAAAGTCTTCCAAATCTTCCGGTTCAATATAAATCGCGTCCGCCGGACATGCCGTTGCACAGCAGAAACAAGCAACGCATTTCAAAGTCCCGTCTTCATAGGTGTTGAGCCTGTGCAAGCCTCTGTACCATTCGGGAATATCCTCTTTTCTTCTGTCGGGATACTCAATGGTATACCTTTTTGATGGGGGAGTAAAAAGTGTTTTGAAAAAATGGGAAATTGTAATAAACATTCCCTTTATCACGGCGGGAAGGTAAAGTTTGTCCCACCAACTTAACTTAACGTCTTTCTTTATAGCCATTTTTTAACCCCCGTATGCGTAAAAAAGAGCGACAATAACAAGGTTAATGAGCGACAACGGCAACATTATCTTCCACCCTAAACGCATCAATTGGTCGTATCTAAACCTCGGCAAAGTCCACCTAATCCAGATAAAAGACCAAAGAACAACAAGCAGTTTTATTACAAAAGCAATTATTGAGCCTGCAACCGTTTTGTCAAGATAGGGGAAATGCCATCCGCCTAAATACAGAACGACAAACAATCCGGACGCAGTTACCATATTTGCGTATTCCGCAAGAAAAAACATGGAAAATTTCATACTCATATATTCCGTGTGATAACCGATAATCTCGGACTCACCTTCGGCAAAGTCAAAGGGAAGCCTGTTTGTCTCCGCAAACATTGAAACAAAGAAAACAATTGCGCCTAAAAACTGAGGAACAACATTCCACATTCCGCTTTGTGCCTCAATAATTTTGTCAAGCCTCAAACTTCCGGCAGAAAGCACAACGCCTACAACGGCAAGAGTCATGGCAAGTTCGTATGAAATAACCTGCGCGGAAGCCCTCATTGCTCCAAGCATAGACCATTTGTTGTTTGAAGCCCATCCGCCGACAATTATTCCGTAAACGCCCATGCCTGCAAGCGCGAATATGTAAAGAATTCCGATATTCGTGTCGGGGGGAAGAATGCTTAAATAATACTGCACACCGTCTTTAACAAAGGGTTTTCCAAACGGAATAGCCGCAAAAGTCATTGTTGCGGGAATAAAGGAAATTATTGGCGCAATCACATAAAGCACCCTGTCAACGTGAAGCGGAAACAAGTCCTCTTTGAAAAACAGTTTCAATCCGTCGGCAAGGGGCTGTCCCAAACCGAAAATCCTTATTTTCCCGAAAAAAGCAACCCTGTTGGGTCCTACCCTGTCCTGAATAAAAGCGGCTCCCCTTCTTTCAGCCCAAGTTGCAAGGGCAACCAAGGTTAAAACCGAAATAAAAACGACAACAACTTTAAAAACCATAAAAGTCTGGGGATTTAACAAACTTTCCATCATAACTCAACCCCTTCCGAACCTAACTTCCCGTAATCAAGGTCTTTATCCAATTGCTCTTTTGCAAAGCGAACAAACACATCTTCCTCGCTCTTAAAATCCATGTTAAGGAATTTCCAAATAGGTTTTGAGTCAAACATATAGTCAACGCCTTTTTCAGACAATTGAACAAAGTTTCTCGCATTTATATAGCAACCGTTTTCCTCAACAAAAATCGGTGCGGGAATTACCATATCGGCGTTTTTGCCGAAATCGGAAAGCATAGGCTCAAAAACAACGGAAAATTTTGCTCTCTTCAAAACGCTTAAAATCCTGACTTCGCTTTTTGAATGGATTTTTCCTACATTGTGAAGAAACAACGCAAAGTCGTAATCTATCTCTTCAATCTCCGAAACTTTGGGAAGTTTCATCAGTTTAAGCATTCTGTCGTTGGGAGATTTTTTCTCTTCAATAAACAGAGAAGTCTCGGGCAAATCTTTCCTGAAAGATGAAGGCCTGAATACATCAAAGCCCTTTTCCTTTGCAAAAAGATAGGCCGCGTAATTTTCCTCTATTGAGTGAAGCGGGGAAAGAATAACAACCCCTTTTCTCACATCGGCCTTTTCTCCAAGAATCTTTGCCGCTTCTTCAAAATCAACCTCTTCCCCGTTAACAACGGATTTTTTTACCCTGTTTTCCTTGTCGTTGTAAAGTTTGTAAGAATACCTTCCCTCGTCGCAAATAAAATACTGTCCCAACTTCTCATTCTGCGCGGTGTGGATTCTTACAACCTCGTCGTCGTCTCCGTCAAGCAACTGCTTTCTGTTTGAAACGTCTACATGGATGTTG
>JAMOUY010000310.1 GCA_027067895.1 Acidobacteriota bacterium | reverse complement strand
AGAAGCAAACATCGACCATCTGTCCGCATACCTTTTCTCAATTCTGAAAGTAACAGAAGACGCTTTTGATTCAGCATCGGATTTAAACATAATAATCTGCCTAAAATCCCTGTTAGGTCTATGTCTGGAATCCCAGAGCAATCTTCCGCAATCATCGGTATCCTGCACACCATCGTGGTCTCTGTCTTTAATACCAAGGTTTGCGTCAAGTTTTCTTTCAAAATGATAACCTCTTGTATATTTGAGGTCAATTCCGAATTTCCAGTTTTCATTCAATTTCGCTTCATAAGAAAGAGATGTTTTGAATGTGTAAGGATTCTCATAATCGGGAGCGAAAACGAAAACCGTCGGTGCTTTCTGATTTTCGGGAGTAATTTCATTCGGATTAATTCTATCGCTTAAATCATGCGGAAAAAGTGGGTCGCCCGGATAAAAATCCATTCTGATAACGTTAACTCCGTTGGTAAGCATAGCATTAGCAACAAGCAAAGAGGGAGTTCTTGAATAGAAGTATCCTGCACCGAATCTGATTAACTGGCTTCCGTCCCCTTTAATATCGTAGGTTAAAGCAAACCTTGGAGCAATATTGTCCGAATCATCGGGAATCTGCTGTAAATTGTATCCGCCTTCGGTGTAACCTGTGTAAGCGGGAAGGTCAACATTTGTCAAAGCGGGGTTGGGATTAATCATATCGTCATAGTACTGAGATTCCCATCTCAAACCTGCCGCCATAAACAACTTGTCCGTAACCTGCCATTCGTCTTCAATATAAAGAGCAAATTCATCTGATTCATATTCAGCTCTTCCGTCAATATTGGAAAATGCCTGAGTATACTTATAGAATTTTCTCGGATTAGTATTCGGGTCGCCGTCCGCCCATGCAATAAAATCATAGTAATTACCATAGAAAGAAATTCTTCCGCCTTGGTATCTGAAAAAGTAATCATCGTATTTGTAGTTTGCATACCTGAAACCGATTTTTACAGTGTGGTCACCAAGCATCCATGTAAAATCATCCATGATTTCAAGGGTATCTTCGTCAAGACCGTTAGGAAGGAAGTTGTTCTGTCCGAAAACAGCATCATAGTAACCTATTACAACTTCCATCATATCGGTTGTATTAGCGTATCTCGGCCTTTCTTCCCTTGCATACTGAACCCTTAAATCATTGTACATATTTTCGTTAATAACAGATGTCAACTCAGTAACAATAGAAAGCGATTTGTCTTTTTCAAGACCGTTGTTTGTAATACCGCTTGTTCTATACTTGTTTGTTCCGTTAACTGCTTCAAAATCCTGATAGTTTATACGGAAAGTTAAATGATGGTCTTCGTTAATGTTCCAGTCAAGTTTAAGAAAATAAACGTCGTTATCTTCTGTTCCCGGCCACCAGCCTTCATTAGCCTTAACAATTTCGGGAAACATTCTTCTGAATTCATCTATTCCGGGGGCATCTCTAAACTCTCTGTAAGAATACAAATCTTTTCTCTGTCCATCGTATGAAAAGAAGAAAAAGAGTTTGTCTTTAATAATAGGCCCTGAAAATGTAAAACCAAACTGGTCAAGGTCAAATTCAGGAATCTGTCTCTTTTCAAGGTCCTTAATATAATCATTGGGAGCATAAGCACTCATCCATTCATTTTTCCTTTTGTACCACCAAGCAGAACCTTTGTATTCGTTTGAACCGGACTTTGTAACGGCATTAATTATCAAACCGGAAGCATCCCCGTACTGAGCGGAGTAACCGTTTTGAATAACATTGAATTCTTTAATGGTTTCCTGTGAAAATGTAAAAGGAATTCTTGTAGAACCTCTCTGTTCGCCGAAAAAGGTTGAGTTAAAACCTGCACCGTCAATCTGCAAATTGTTCATAATTCCCCTTGCACCTTCACCGGCAACCCTGTTTCCTGCCGCTTCAACAACGCCGGGGGTCAAAAGAACAAAGTCTTTAAAGTCTCTTCCGTTTACCGGAAGGCTTTCAATATACTGGTCGCTTATCTTTGATTCAACGTCAACCTTGTTAACCTCAATCAAAGGTGCTTCGGCTGTAACAGTAATGGTTTCTTCCAAGTTTTCAGGCTTTAAGGTTATGTTGAGAGTAACTACATCTCCCAAACTTAAAACAAGGTTTTTAGCAGTGTACTTGGAAAATCCTGACAAAGACGCCTCAACGTTGTATTTGCCGAGAGGCATATAGGGAGCCTGAAACCTTCCGTTTTCATCAGTAACAACACTTCTTTTGTAGCCTGTTTCCACATTAGTAAAAACAATCGCAACGCCGGGCAATGGAGCACCCGTTTCGTCAACCACTTTACCCATAACAGTTGCCTTGGTGTTTACCTGAGCAAAAACACCCATGCTGCTCAGGACAATAAGCATCAAGGCAAACAGTGTCTTAAAAGACTTCATACCGTGACCTCCTAAAAGTTTTTAGATAGTAAAATCCTCATAATACTCAATATTTTTCATCATCACCGTTAGGCCTCTGTTGAGTTTTGAAAGCGGAGAATAATTGGAATAGAGGTAGAAATAATTCGCAATATTTCCGCTTAAACATTCGGGACAAGTCTTATACAACCCGCCTTTCATAACATTACAATGATAGCAAACCGAAAAATCCCGTGTCAACATCAAATAACCGCTAAAATCATCCACAAAATCCGTACGAATGTTATCCAAATCAATTATTCTGACTACTGTTTTAAAGGGAATGGAGTATATTGAATTAAGCCTGTTTTCAATATCAATCCCCTCTCCAAGGCCAATAAAATGATTATTTAAAAAACTGCTGTTGTGAGAATAATAAACTCCTCCGCTTGAAATATCTCCTTTAACAACCTTGCCCATGTAATAAGGCTCAAATTTCAAATCAAGCCTTGCGAACCTGTATGAAGAATCACTTTGGTCGGAATCTCCCAATACGGAATTTATCCTGTATTCTCTACTCAAATTCTCAATTATGTCTTTTAAAAAAGAAAGTATGTCAAAAGCAAAATCAATATCATCGGAAGAAAACTTTGCTTTCTCCCGCAAAAGAGAAACGCACTCCTGCAATCCGCAAACAGAAACCACATAGTGGGCACTTAAAGGATTAAAGTTAAGGGATTTTAAAAAATCATATACCCCCGTCCCTTTTTTTGAAAGCATTTTTTCAACAAAAATTCCTTTTTTAGCAAAGAGAGAAAAAACATTTTCCGTTATTTTTTTCAAATATTTAAAAAAATCCTTCCCATTTACCTTTGAATCAAGCGCAATACCGGGAAGATTCAAGGTAATGTTTTCAACAACAAAAAAATTATCTTCCACAATACGAGATAAAACTCCTATATTCATTGAAGGCAAATAACTTTTAGGAGTTGCTACAATTTCCGATTTTATTGAAAAATTATCAGAATAGTACGACTTTGCAGACTTAACAAGAGTATTGTCTTTTAAAAAAATTCTAACAGGCTTTTCCGAAATAAAGACCGAATCTATTTTTTTCAAAAAATCCGTAAAAATTCTTTCTTTTTCGCTACAACAGTCAAAATACATAAATGCCTTTTCTATTCCCGTGACAACAATATCATTGTTAACAAATCTATTCAAAAACAATATTACTTTTAAAAGATTGGAAAAAAAATCACCGCAAGTTTTCGGTTTTTTTACAAAAAAATTATCGGAAGAATAAGAAAAATTTAAAAGTTTTCCGCAGTCAACAACAACATCATAAATTCTGTCAACTCCGTCAATCCCGTTTATGTGCAACCTTCCCTGATAATGAAGATTGACAAGTTTTTCCGGAAAAACGTTAAAAGCCGCATACTGCCTCTTTACCGTTCCGGATATGTATGCACTTGACAAATCAGGCGACGACGGGGAATAGTTAAAATAAGGAACGGGAGAAAAAATTATATCTTTGACATCGGAAGTGGAAAGACCGAGCCTTCTTGTTTTATTTAAAATTTTGGAATAGCCTTTCTCAATAAGTTTGGCATTTACAAGTTCCCTCAGCAAAGAAGAGGAAACAGTTTTTATATCAAGTGAAAAAACGGTTTTTTGAACTTCATCGGCAATCTCTTCGGCAATTTTAAAGGGGATTCCGCTTTCGTCCATCAAAATGGCAACTATTTTTGTTCTATCCCACGGGGAAATATCCTGCTCTCTGTTTCTCACAAAAATAGTTTTGTCTTCAAAATCAAAACCGCTCATACACTCTTCTTTACAAAAACATTTTTCAATTTGTTCCAAAGGGAAGACTGTTCTTTCTTTTCCAACTCGGACAATTTTTCAAATAATTTTTTCATTTCGGAAGAAATCTTTTTCGGAGTTTTAACAATAGCCCTGACAAACAAAGAGCCTCTTTTCCCCGAACCGACTTCCGGAAATCCTTTGCCTTTTACCTCAATTAAATCTCCCGATTGAATTCCGGCGGGAATTTTCAACTCAACTTCCTCTCCGAAATACTTTATTTTTACTTTATCTCCCAAAGCCGCTTGGGAAAAGGTTATGGGTATTTCCACAAAAAGGTCTTTACCCTGTCTTTTAAAAGTTGAGTCCTCTTTTATATCAATAACAACGTACAAATCTCCGCTTTCCCCGCCGTTCAATCCGGCTTCTCCCTCGGAAGGAATTCTCAAAGTGTCTCCCGTATCAATTCCGGCGGGAATTTTCACCTTAACCGTTTTTCTTTTTACAACTCTTCCCTTACCCCCGCAATAAGGACAAGGTTCGGTAATAACGCTTCCCTTCCCGTTGCACCTGTTGCAGGCTGTTTTCATTGTAAAAAAACCCTGCTGATAAACAACATAGCCTCTACCTCGGCAGGAAGGACAGGTTGTAATTTTTGAATTAGGCGCCATGCCCGAGCCTTTGCAGTTTTCGCAATTGTCATATTTTTCAATGTCAATTTCTTTGGTAATTCCTTTGAAACTTTCTTCAAGCGTTATGGTAAGGGTATATTGAAGGTCGCTTCCCCTTCTCGGCGAATACCTGTCTTCCCTTCTCTGCCTCTGTCTTCCTCCGCCGAAAAACATTTCAAAAATACTTCCGAATCCGCCGAACAAATCTTCAAAATCAATGTCAGAGGCTTCAAATCCGCCGGAATCGTACCGCCTTCTTTTGTCCGGGTCGGATAAAACTGCATAAGCCTCGGAAATTTCTTTAAATTTTTCCTCAGCATCAGGGGAAGAATTTCTATCTGGATGGTATTCCAACGCAAGTTTTCTGTAAGCCTTCTTTATTTCCTCAAAAGACGCATTTCTTTCCACACCCAAAATAGCATAGTAGTCTTTCATTTCTTTTCCCTCTAAAAAGAGTTAGAAAATCACAGATTGCCGTACAATAGAAAATGACTGAATTTATCCGAAATTTGTTTCAATTCGGTTAAAATATCGTCAAGCAACTCTATATCATCGGTTTTTAAAACACTTTTAGCCTGCAAAATTGATTCTCTAACCTTTTCTTTAAATTGTTCCGGTACCTGTTCTTTAAACTGAGCATAGGATTTTTCAATATTTGTAAGCAAACTTTCAATAGAGTTCTTTGTCATAATAAGGCGTTTGATTTTTTGTTCTTCTTCTTTATTTCTATGTGCTTTTTCAATAATTTCCTGAATCTGCTTTTCCGACAATCCACTTGAAGGCCTGATTTCCATACTTTGGGATTTTCCGCTGTCAAGGTCAACCGCGCTTACGTTTACTATTCCGTTAGCGTCAATCTCAAAAGAAACCTCAATTCTGGGTACCCCCTTAGGCGCCGGAGGAATGTCAACAAGCTCAAAGTAGCCGAGAGATATGTTGTTTTTTGCCAACTCGCTTTCCCCCTGCAAAACATGAATAGCCACTTTGGACTGATTATGGGTAACGGTTGTGAAAACTTGACTTGCCTTTGTGGGAATGGTGCTTCCCCTTTCAATCAACTTCACAAACAAACCGCCCTTTGTTTCAACACCGAGAGAAAGCGGGGTAATGTCAAGCAAAACAATATCTTTAACATCGCCGGATATAATGCTTCCCTGCAAAGCGGCACCGATTGAAACAACCTCGTCGGGATTGTTGTCCCTTCTCGGCTCTTTTCCGAAAAACTCTTTAACCGTTTCAATAATCAAAGGCGTTCTCGTCTGGCCCCCAACCAATATTATATGGTCAATGTCTTCTTTTTTAAGGTTTGCCAATTTAAGCGCTTCTTCGCAAGGTTCAAGCGTTTTTTCAACAAGGTCTTTAACCATTTCGTTAAATTGTTCCCTTGTCAATGTATGAACAAAATGCTTCGGGCCGGTATCGTCTGCGGCAATAAAAGGAAGGTTTATTTCAACTTCATTGCTAACCGACAATTCACATTTAGCCTTTTCCGCCGCCTCTTTCAGCCTCTGCAACGCCATCTTGTCTTCGCTTAAATCTATCCCGTTTGTTTTTTTGAAAGTATCTATAATCCAATCCATTATTCTTTTGTCAAAATCGTCCCCGCCTAAAAATGTGTTTCCGCTTGTTGACAAAACCTCGTAAACGTCTTCGGAAACGTCAAGTATTGAAATATCAAACGTTCCTCCGCCCAAATCGTAAACCGCCACTTTGCCTTTTAAATTATTGTCCCTGTAAGACAAAGCCGCCGCAGTAGGTTCGTTTATAATCCTCAAAACTTCAAGCCCGGCAATTCTTCCGGCATCCTTGGTCGCCTGCCTCTGCGCATCGTTAAAGTATGCGGGAACGGTAATTATCGCCTCGGTTATCTCTTCTCCAATATAATCTTCGGCGCTCTCTTTCAAGGATTTCAAGATAAA
>JAMOUY010000309.1 GCA_027067895.1 Acidobacteriota bacterium | reverse complement strand
TGCGCAACTTCCGTCTTTTATTTCTTCAATGAAATCTTCTTCAAGTTTGGCTAAAAGTTTCAAGGATTTTCTGTACAGAAACAGCAAACTGACTCTTTACAGGGTGAAGAAATTAAGGCTTGAATCCACTCCGGGGGAAGATTTGGAGTCTTTCAGGGAAAGGGTTGCTTCTGTGCTAAGGGAAAAGAGAGACGAAGAAGTTGAAAAACTTACCGCAAAGTTTGACAAAAAAAGGAAAAGTCTTGAAGAGAAACTTGACAGGGCTTATGCAAGGCTTGAAAAGGAAAAGGCTGACGTAAGTTCAAAAACCACAAACACTTTTCTTTCATTCGGCATGACGGTTTTGGACGCGTTTTTGGGAAGGAAAAGGGTGAAAAGAGGGACAATTTCCAAAGCGGGAAGGGCTATAAAGGACGCATCAAGGCTTTCCAAGGAAAAGATGGATGTCAGACATGCCGAGGAAAGGGTTAGACAACTTGAAGACGAGTTGAGGAAACTTGATGCCGATTTTGAAAAAGAAATGGAATTGATTGCCGAAAAGTATTCTCCGTCAAACTTTCCGGTTGAAGAGTTTTACATAACACCGAGAAGGTCGGATTTTTCCGATATAGACGTGTTTATTCTCTGGGAAAACGGCATGCTGTCGGATTATTCTTCCCAGTAGTTTCTTTTTTGAATATTTGTTTTTCTTGCAATACGGAAGGCTTTAACCATCTCTTCGGTTGTAAGAGATTTATTCCACGGATAAAACGACGAACCTTTTGTTAGTATGGGGGATTTTTTCTCAAAAATTTCCCTGTCTTCAAACCCGGCAATTCCCGGCACGGGATAAAAGGGGGAAATCCCTATAAGGCAGGGAAGTTTTTTCAGAAATTCCATTGTTTCAAGGGTTTTCCGAAATGAGTCGTTTTTCAATCCTGTAATAAAGTAAACGATTGACAGGACTTTTTTCTTTTTCAAAACTCTTAGGGTTTCAACAAGTTTTTCAATATTTGCCGGTCGTTTGTTTTTGCTTAAAATCTCTTTGCTTATATGCCCGATTGAGAGGTTAAACTGTTTTACGCCCAAATTTATCAGTTTTTCAACTGTTGCAACGTCCAAAAACGTGTAGTCAATTCCGTTTTCAAAGGTAAAGGTTGTGTCGGGAAATCTCTTTTTTATCATGGACAAAACTTCAACAAGGTATTCTTTGTCAAGGAGAATGTTGTCGTCTTCAAAGTTTATGTTTGCGTTTTTCAAATCAGTTTTTTTGATTTTTTCCTCTATTTTTTCAATAGCCACAGTCCTGAATTTTTTCCCCTGCACAATGAAGTTTGAACAGAATGCACAGTTTTTCGGGCATCCCCTTGACAAAACGGAAGAGTAAAAGGTTTTTGTTTTGGTTTCTTTTGTTTTTGCAAGCAGGAAATCAATGTCTTTGTCTTCGGAAAAACTGTCGGTTTTTACAATTCCGTTTGATTTTCCTTGTATTGCGTCAATCGCTTTGTAGTTTAGCGCCTCAATTTCGCCGGTAAGCACTGCGTTGAAAAGACCAGTTTTGAAAAAGTATTCAGGAAAACAGGATACCCCGCTTCCGCCCGCAACCAGGGGGATTTTTTCAAATTCTTTTTTTGTAAAGGACGCAAAATCCAAAAACTCTTGTGTGTATGCAAACGCAAACAGTGAGAAAACAATTGCGTCGGGGGAAAATTCTTTCAAGATTTCCGTACACTTTTGAAAAGA
>JAMOUY010000308.1 GCA_027067895.1 Acidobacteriota bacterium | reverse complement strand
AATATAACGATTAAAAAGAAAAATTTTTTTCTCATACGCAACACCCCCGATTTTTCAAAAAAATTTTAGCACAATTTCGGCAAAATATTTCCTAAAATAATTTTTAGCCTATCCAATCCTTTGGAAATATAAGCAAAGTGCTCGTTTTTTGTATTGGACAGAGGGGTGTCGGTGATTATTTTTATCGGAATTAGCAGAGGGATTTTTTTCGCAACGTAAAAGCATTCCATATCAACAAAATCAATTCCCCGCAAAAACAATTTGTTTTTTTCTTCTTTTTCAAATACGGGATTTTTTACTGTTTCAAGCGTGCCGAAAACCTTTATCCCCGCATTTTTCAATTCTTCCTCAAAGTTTTTTACCTGCTTTAACGGAATTGCCGTTTGGAATTTTCCGCCGCCAGCAACCTTTAAGGGGGAAATTGTTTCAAGCAATTTCAATTCAGGGTTTACGCTTCCGCATACTCCCGCATTTATAACAAAACGATAGTTTTCAAAGTTCAGTTTTTCAAGGTTTTCAATACACTTTTCCCCTATCCCGATTGACACTGCGTCAAGTTTTCCGCCTTTTAAAAGTTTTGCCGTAAAGGAATGGGAAAGAATTACCCTTTTCTCTTTCGGGGTTGCGGTGATTATCAGAAAATCTCTTTTTCCGATTTTAAACTCCTTGTCATGAGTTCTTTCACGCCTAATTTCGGGTCTTTGCCCTGATAGATTATTTCGTAAACCTTCTCGGAAATAGGCATTTCAACTCCCGTTTTTTCAACAAGTTGCTTAACGGATATGGCTGTTTTTACACCTTCGGCAACCATTCTCATGTGGGACATAATCTCTTCAATTGTTTTTCCCTTGCCCAACTCCCTTCCAACGGAAAAGTTTCTTGAAAGGGTTGACGTGCATGTTAAAACAAGGTCTCCCATTCCCGCAAGCCCGGGAAAGGTTTCGGGCTCTCCGCCTAAAACAAGTCCCAATCTCGTAATTTCCACAAGCCCCCTTGTTATCAAAGCAGCCCTTGTGTTGTTTCCGTATCCCAATCCCTCAACCATTCCGGAAGCAAGAGCAATAACATTTTTAAGCGCGCCGCAGACTTCTATTCCCTTAACGTCTGTTGTTCTGTAAAGCCTGAAATACTCGCATGCAAAGGCATGCTGAATTTCCTTTGCGGTATCTTCGTCCGGAAAAGCAACTGTAACTGCGGTTGGATGTTTTTTCGCAACCTCTTTCGCAAAAGAAGGTCCGGATATAACCCCTATATGCTCAACGCCCTTCGGCTTCAAAAATTCTTCAAGAATTTCACTGACCCTTTTCAAGGTATCGTTTTCTATTCCCTTTGAAGCGGACAGAAAAATCATGTCTTTTTTTACGTATGGCAAAAATTGAGGAATTACGTGCCTGTAAACCTGAGTAGGTACAACGGTTAAAACAACTTCCGCATCATCAAGGCAAAATTCAAAGTCAAAGGAAGGGATTAAGTTTTCCGGAAAGGGAAATCCGGGAAGATAAATTACGTTTTCCCTCTTTTTAATTATCTCTTCTGCGCCCTCTTCCTTATAAACCCACAGCCTTACCCTGTGTCCGGTATCTGCAAGAAATAATGCCAATGCAGTGCCCCAACTTCCTGCACCGATAACCGCTATTTTCATATCCCCTCCCGCAAAAATGATTTTATTTAGAATAGCATAAATCTCTTTTGTTTTAAAGGCTTACGGAGAGATTGGGCACAACGCTTCT
>JAMOUY010000307.1 GCA_027067895.1 Acidobacteriota bacterium | reverse complement strand
ACATTATCTCTTTTAAAGAAGCAAATAAAAGAAACTAATGCGGAAATAATAATACCGGAATCTCTTCCGATTGTTTATGGAAACGAAGAAGTGTTAACAAAAATATTTTTCAACATAATTGACAATGCCATAAAATTCAGAAAACAAGAATTTTTTCCTATTATTGAAATTTTTGTTGAAAAAGAGTCCGAAACTTTTGTCCAAATTGCAATTATAGACAACGGAATAGGCATAAAGAAAAAATACCTCAACAAAATTTTTCTGCCGTTTTTTAAAATTCACCCCGATAACTCTTTTGAAGGAATCGGCATGGGGCTTGCGTTTGTAAAAAAAGCCGTTAATGCTATCGGGGGAACAATATCGGTAGATTCGGAAGAAGGAAAAGGCACAACGTTTAACCTGTTTTTGACAAAATAAAATTTTCAAACTTACAAAAAAATCCCGTTTTTGAACAGAAATTCAAAATTTTTCGGCTAAAACAAATTTCTTTCCCAAGAAGTTAAAAAAGGACAGGATTTACAACCAGTCCGCCAGAAGCCTTTAAGGTAAAGCGGGTTTATATCAACTTGCGAATTTTCAATCAAAACCTGAATATGCGCCGTGGACCAGAATTTTACAGGGAAAAGGTGGATAATTCCTTTCAGCATTCTCTTTCTCGGTTTTCTCCTTCTTTTAAAACTCTCCGCATCCCTGTCCCCCATTAAAAAAACCTCCGCCCCGAATTTTTCCGCCTCCTCGTAAAGTTTCTCTGTTTTTTCAAAAGTGCACCACCTTGAAAAATCAGGCTCACCCTTTTTATGAAGATTCAATTCAATAACCTTTAAACCAACTCCGTATTTTTCGCAAAGGTATTCGGCATGGTTTCTGTTTTCTTCAAAATCAAAGCCCGTATCCGCATGAATGCACAAAAGTTTTTCCCTGTCCCACACCTCAACCGCAATATCCAGGACAGCCTGGCTGTCCTTTCCGCCGCTTAACGGAATTACCGCTTTTTTATCCCTGTAAGGCATAAGAAAGTTTTTTGCCTCTTTTTTCAGTTTCTCAACAATGTCTTTGTTTTCCCGGGAGACGAGGGAAAAATCAAAATCTCCAAAATCCGATTTTTCAGGTGCGGAAATCAATTTCACCTCTCCGCTGTCCGGTTTTTCAACCTCTAAAAAAACATTGCCTTCCAGAAAAACATACTCCCTGTTTCCGTCCCTGAAAACAGGGGAAAAATCTGGAAGTTTGAATTTAAGGGAGAGTTTCTCTTCAAGGTTTCTTGCATGCTGCGGATAGAGAATATAGCAGTCGGTGTCAAAGGTTAAAGGCGCGTTTAAAAAGTTTATCCCGGAAAATCGGTAAAAGTTTTTGTTTAATTCCAGTCCGTTTCTCATTTCGGATTTTGCATACTCAATAGCCTTGAAAATTGATGAAACCTTTTCTGTCCTCACCTGGGGGGAATTTACAGCGGCAAGACCGAATAAGGGGGAGCGAAACTGCTTTAACTCCTTAAAGAGAGTTTTGTCGTCCCTTCCCAGAACAACTATGTTGAACAAAGAAAAGTCAAAGGGAATTTCGGACAATTCGCTTAAACTTCGCGCCTTTACGGTTTTTAGAGAAATCTCTTCTTCCCTGTAATATTTTCTCAAAACCATGGGCATTTTGCGGGCGTCCCGCTTTGCCCTGACCCAGATGTTAAGCATTAAACATTCGCTTTTGAAATTAAATTCAAACTGATTTTGTTAACCTTCTCAACAATCT
>JAMOUY010000306.1 GCA_027067895.1 Acidobacteriota bacterium | reverse complement strand
TGGATTTTATAGAAAAGCACTTTGTTTTGGTTAGTGTTTTAATTGCGGTTGTTTTTGTTTTGGGAATTTTTCTTTACACGTATTTGCGGGGTTAATAATGAAAAGATACCTTGTCAGAATTTACGGAATAGTGCAAGGTGTCGGATTCAGGTATTTTACTTTAAAAAAAGCGAATTTGCTGGGAATTAAAGGTTTTGTGAAAAATCTGCCTGACGGAAGCGTTTTTGTTGACTGTGAAGGCGATGAGGAAAATCTGAAATTTTTTTTGGAATATTTAAAAGAGGGGCCTTCCTTTTCCCGTGTTGATAAAATTGAATTAAAAGAGGAAACGCCCAAAGGATACCCTTCCTTTGTTATAAAACATTAAACTGACAAAATTTTGCAAATGTAAAATTTTTTTGGGTATTTTTTACCTAAACAAAACAGAAATTCCTTTAAAAGCCGGGCATAAATGTTGCAAGAAAATAAACGTAAGAAGTATTTTAAATGAGATAAGGAGGGAAAATGCAAAGCAACAAAGGCTTTTCAATGATTGAGTTAATGATTGCGGCTGCCATATTTGCTTTCGGCATGCTTGCAATCGCCGGAATGTCTTACACCTCGGTTTACCTTGTAAACACGTCAAACAACAGGTTTACCGCCACAACTTTGGCACAGGCTGTGGTTGAAGAAGCAAGAAATCACGGACAAAGTTGGGCAAGTGCAAAGGACGGAGAAACAAAATTTTTTGACGAGTTGGGTAATGAGATTAGCGGACAAGTTGCATCCGGTGTTGTTTTTACAAGACAAATTAATACTCAAGTCCTTGGGACCGGGGTGTTGATGAGGGTAAAAGTAACTTGGATTGAAAGAGGGGAGGCTAAAAATGTTGTACAAAGCGCAGTTATTTACTAACGATAACAAAAAAGGTTTTACCCTTGTTGAACTCATGGTCGGTATGATTGTGGCCATGATTGTTATGGGTATGACTTACTCTATTTTTACCTCTCAATTGAGGCTTACAAAAACAGAAATGAGTATTAACGATTTGCAGTTAAACACCCAGACTACGTTAAGATATTTGTCAAAGAAATTAAGAAATTTGGGATACGGCGTTACTACGAAAGTTCCCGTTCCTACCGTTATGTGGTTTGACGGAGACCAAGCAGATACAGGAAGCGGAACGTCAAACCTTACTATTTGGCCGACAGACAGATTGACATCCTCCGATGTTCTTGCTTTTTATTCTTCCGATGTTCCTTCCGAGATAAAACTTGTTTCATATCAGGGAAGTTCTAATGTTGCGTATTTAAAAGAGCCGAATATTTTTAGCGGAGGCAATGTTAGTGATTATATAAATAATTTGTTGCTTATTTTTGACAGTGCAAACCAAACTTATCAGGTGGTAAAAATCACAAATCTTACTACGGGACAAAATAGCGGAACACAAACCAAAGTGGATTTTGATACCGGCTGGGGAGACAATTTAAGCACTGGCAGGCCTTTTAATCCGTCAAGTGCAGTTTACTTGGGGGATTACAACATGGTTTACGTTGATAACAACAATGTGTTAAGAATTTTTACTCCAACAGGTGAGAATATTCCTTTGATGAACAATGTTCTTTCCATGCAGGTAATGGTTGGAAGAGACACCGATGGAGATAACCAAGTTGATTCTTGGACGGCAAACGAAAGTGATTTGTCTGATTTGTATGAAGCAAAAGCGGTTAAGATTTTTATAGTTACCACAACTTCCCACGAGGAAAAGGGTGT
>JAMOUY010000305.1 GCA_027067895.1 Acidobacteriota bacterium | reverse complement strand
TATCCTGCAAATTCCCTATCGGGGTTGAGACAAGGTAAAACATTAACTTAATTTTTCTTTCACAATTTTGTTTACAATTTTGCCGTCAACCTGTGAGCCGTATTGGGACATTATCCACTTCATTACCTTTCCCATATCCCTCATTGAAGTTGCTTCCGTTTCCTTTATGGCTTTTTCAACAATCTCTTCCGTTTCTTTTTCGGACAACTGTTTGGGAAGGTAATTTTTCAAAACCTCAATTTCCCTTTCTTCCTTCTGGGCAAGGTCTTCCCTCCCCCCGTCCCTGTATGCCTTAACCGAGTCTTCCCTGCTTTTTACCATTGACTTTATAACCCCTATTATGTCGTTGTCGTCAAATTCCCTACCCGAGTCAATCTGCCTCTTTTTTATTTCGGAAATAAGCATTCTTATTGTGCCCAATACTTCTTTATTTCCCGACTTCATTGCCTCTTTCATATTGTTTCTTATTTTTTCCATTAAACTCATAGTATCCCCCTTTTTTGTTTTCATAATTATTTTAGGATAAAGCGGGGTTTTTACAAAGGGTAAAGGCTTGTCTCTGCTTTTATGTGCTAAAATTTTGTCGGAGGTATTATGAAGGTTGCGGTTATAGGCGGCGGAATTTCGGGGCTTTCTTCCGCTTTTCTCATAAAAAAAATCCTGCCGCAGAGCGAAATCCATCTCTTTGAAAAATCAAAATTTCCCGGCGGGACTATAAAAACGGTTGAAAAGGACGGATTTTTGATAGAGTGCGGGCCAAACGGTTTTTTAAGCGGGAAATTTTCCACGCTTGAAATTGCGAGGCTTTGCGGGGCAAATGCAAAACTTGTTGAAGCAAACAAAGATGCTGAGATTAGGTATATCCTTAAAAATGGGAAACTTGTAAAATTACCCGATTCTCCGCCTGCATTTTTTCTTTCTCCAATTCTTTCTTTGAGGGGAAAAATTGAAATCTTGAAAGAGCCTTTTGTTAAGCCTTTGAAAGACGATTACGAGGAAACGGTTGCAGAATTCGGAAAGAGAAGGCTTGGGCAGGAAGCGGTTGATTATATGCTTGACCCAATGGTAAGCGGGGTCTTTGCGGGAAACGTAAACAAACTTAGTTTAAAGCAGTGCTTTCCGAGAATTTACCAACTTGAAAGGGAATACGGAAGCCTTGTAAAGGCAATGCTTAAACTTAAAAGCAAAAAGGCCTCTCCATCCGGAAGGCTTACCTCTTTTGAAAATGGAATGGCTTTCCTTACGGATAAACTTGTAGGCAGTGGGAGTTTTAAATTTTTCGGAAGTGTTAAGGTTAAGTCAGTTGAAAAAAAAGGGGATAAATTTTTGTTAAACGGGGAGAGTACAGAATACGACGCGGTGCTTTTCGCAATTCCCTCTTACGCTTACAAAGACATTGATTTTCCTGAAAAAGCCAAAGTAATTGACGGTTTGCTTTCAATAAAGTATCCCCCTATGGCCATTGTCTCTTTTGCTGTTAAAAAAAATATGCCGGAAGGTTTCGGTTTTTTAATTCCTTCAAAGGAAAAGAGAAAAATTTTGGGGGCGCTGTTTCCGTCAAACATATTTTTCAAAAGAGCACCGGATGGTTTGGGGCTTTTAACCGTTATGCTTGGTGGGGATAACCGTTATGAAATCAGGGATATGGAAAAAGGGGAAATAATTGATTTGGCGGTTAAAGAGGTTGCGGATATTCTTTCTTTAAGCGGAGATAAAATTGATTTGGTTTACTTTTTCAAAACAGACAGGGCTATTCCACAGTATTACAGGGGACATGGTAAAATAGTTGAGGGTATGGAAAGAATTGGTAAGAGCGTAAAAGGGCTTTTCTTTACCGGAAACGCGTTTTACGGAATCGGGGTAAACGACTGCACCGCAAGGGCTTTTGCGGTTGCGCGGAAGATTACCGAGTTTTTGAAAGGCAAGTATGCTTGAACAGATTTACTATTTTTCGCTTTTTCTGAATTTTTTAAGCATTGTTGTTTTCTTTGTGTTTGCCATAAAAAAAAGCAGAGAGGCTTTTAAAATAGGCACTTTCCTTATTACGTCAGGCACTTTTCTGCTTATACTTTTTCTAACCTTAAACGGAATTAAATTAGGCTATCATCCCGCAACAAATACTTTTTTCACTTACAATTTTCTTGCAATGCTTATTTACATTTTGTATTTTATTTTTGAATTTTGGTTTAAAATCAGGCTTTTATCGGTGTTTATTCTTCCGGTGGGCTTTTTTTTCAACGTTGTTGCCGCTTTTCAAAGCAAGTTAACCCCTGATGTTATAAAAAGTATTTCCCCTGTTTTTCTCGGAATTCATACAGGCTTTCTGCTTTTGGGTGAGGCAATGTTTCTTGTATCGTTCGGTGCATCTTTGATGTATCTTATCCAAAACAGAAATTTGAAAAAAAAGAGTTTTGGCGGATGGTATAGCAGGCTTCCGTCCCTTCAAGACCTTGAATACATAGCGGGAATAGGAATTTTAGGCGGTTTCCCAATGCTTACCGCAGGACTTCTTGTAGGCTTTTACTGGGCGGCGAACTTGTGGAATAATTCCGCATGGTTTTTTGACCCGAAAATAATTTGGTCTCTTGTTGTGTGGATGCTTTACGCCTATGTTTTTTACTGCAAAATTTCTGAAAAATTGAAGGGGAAAAGGTTTATAAACCTTGTTGTTTTAGGCTTTATTTTTGTAATTCTTTCTTTTTTCATTACAATTTTTATTCCCTCAATTCACAGTTCAAGCAATTACTTCGGAGTGAAATAATGCCTGTCTGCGTAGTTGGGTTGAATTTTAAATCGGCGCCTGTTGAAGTTAGGGAAAGATTGAATTTTTCAATGGCAGATACAGAAAATGAAGCGCCCGTTCTTCTTTCAAAACCTTACATTGACGAGGTTGTTATTCTTTCAACATGCAACAGAAGCGAGGTTTACGTCTATTCCGAATGCCCCCAAAAGGCGAGGGTTGTTCTTGAACAATACCTTTCGGAACGGGCGGGATTTTCTCAGGAAAAGATTTCGGAGTTTCTCTATTGGTATGAGGAATTTGATGCGGTGGAGCATCTTTTCAGAGTTGCGTCGGGGCTTGAATCAATGGTTTTGGGTGAGCCTCAGATAGCGGGGCAAGTGAAGGACGCGTTTGAAAAAGCCATTGAAATAGGGACGGCTAAAAGGGTTTTTGTAAACCTTTACAGGCACACGCTTCAAACGGTTAAGGTTGTAAGAAGTGAAACCGATATTTCTAAGAATGCCGTTTCCGTGCCGTTTGCGGCTGTTGAACTTGCAAAAAAAATATTCGGAAAATTGAACGGCAAAAAAGCCCTGCTTGTTGGAGCGGGAGAGATGTGCGAACTTGCCGCTCTTCATTTGAAGGAAAACGGGGTTTCTTCAATTGATGTTGTAAACAGAACTTTTTCAAAGGCTGAAATTCTTGCCGAAAGGTACGGCGGGAAGCCTTATCCTTTTGAAAAATTATATGATGCAATAGAAGATGTTGACATTGTTTTAACCTCAACAGGTTCAAAAGAGCCTGTGATTGAGTATGAAAAAATAAAAAAAGTTATGAAAAAAAGGGGTTTTGCAAGTTTGATAATTCTTGACATAGCCGTGCCCCGTGATGTTGAGCCTGAAATCGGTAATATTTCCGACATTTTTCTGTTTGACATAGACGATTTGGAAAAGGTTGTTGAGGCAAACAAGAAAAAGAGGGAAAAAGAAGCCATAGTTGCCGGGGAAATTATAAAAACAAGGGTTTCAGAGTATCTCAAATGGTGCAAATTGCAAGATTTGAATCCTATTATTGCGTCTTTGAGAAAAAGGGCGGAAGAAATAAGAAGAAGCGAACTTGAAAAATCATTGAAAAAATTGAAAGACTATCCGGATGATGTTAAGAAGGAGTTGGACAGGTTAAGTTATTCCATTGTCAACAAAATGCTTCATCAGCCTATAACCGAGTTTAAAAAGGCTGCGAAAGAAGAGCAGTTGGAAAATAAAATGATTCATTTTTTCAAGTCTTTGTTTAACATTGATTAAAATTTTGGAGGGATTATGAAAAAAATGTTTTTTGCTTTTGTGTTAATTTTTGTTTTTGTATCAATTCCTTCTTTTGCTCAAATAGATTTGAGAACTTCCCAGCAGTCTGTTTCGGATTTTGCAAATGAAGTAGGCTCAACAATATGGTTTAACCCCGGAGAAGTTGCGGAAGGCTACGGTTTTTTGGGATTTTCCGCTTCTGTTTCTTTAACTTCCGCAAATGTAAACGGGGACGCTTGGGATTCTTTTGTTGGAACCAATGCCGGTTCATCAATCTATATCACCACAATAACTTTGAGGAAGGGAATTACCAAAAGGTTAAGCGTAGGATTTAGATTTTCCGATTATTCCGATATAAACGCAAACTCTTGGGGAGCCGAAGTTAAATATGTTTTTGTTAAAGGTTCGGCTGTTGTTCCTGCGATAAGCGGAAGGATTACCTACACCAAACTGACAAACGCAGGAATTTTGGATGCAAATGCTTTAAGCGTTGGGGTTATGATTAGCAAAGGGTTTTTGAACTTTACCCCATACTGCGGAGCGGCTTTGGTAAGAAGCGATATTGACGTTAATGCGGATACTTGGGGATTTTCCAAAACAGAAACCTCTGCGCAGGTTTATGCCGGAGTTAGAATAACTTTGATTCCCATGATTTCTATAACCGGAGAGGTTTCTTCCGGAGAAATAACGAAATACACGGTTAAAGCGGGGATAAGGTTTTAAGGAATGGAATTGAAAAGTAAAATTTTTTTTATATTTCTGTCTATTCTTTTCTTTTTTAACGGATTTGCGCGAGAGGAGTGCACAACTGCCGTTGTTTCAGGCAAAGCCACTGTTGACAATGCGCCTATCCTGTGGAAAAACAGGGATACCGACCATCTTTTCAACAAGGTTGTTTTTGTTGACGAAAAGCCCTATTGCTATACGGCAATTGTAAACAACGACGAGATTTCCGGAAGAATTGTTTGGTCGGGATTAAACGAAAAAGGCTTTGCCATAATGAATTCGGCAGCGTACAACCTTCCGTTAAAACAGGGTGAAATGAAAGACCTTGAAGGGATAATTATGGCTGACGCTTTGAGAAAATGCGCCAGTGTTGACGACTTTGAGAATTTTGTAAGGGAAAACCTTGGGGAAAGTTTTGGCGCACAGGCAAACTTCGGGGTAATAGACGCATACGGAAACGCAGCGTTGTTTGAGGTGCACAACCACGGATACAGAAGGATAGATGCCCGGGATTTGCCCGAAAATTACATAGTCAATACAAACTTTTCAAGAAGCGGGAATGAGGATGAAGGCTTCGGTTATGTCAGGTTTATGCAGGTTGAGAAAATGTTTAAAGCCAAAAAGAAACTTTCCCATTCCTATCTTCTAATTTCGGTAATCAGAAACATAGACAACCCCCTTATTCCCGTTTTGCCGATTGAAAAGTGGAGACTGCTTTCAAACAAAAGGCCTTATTTTGTTTACACATACGACTGCATTGACAGAAGTTTTACAGCAAGCGCCTTTGTGGTGCACGGGGTGAAAAAGGGAGAAAATCCAATTTATTCCACAATGTGGGTTGCCCTTGGTGAGCCTTTAACAACAATTGCCGTCCCGCTTTGGGTTTGCACAAAATCCGTGCCCTATGAGTTAAGGGGCGGGGACAAAGCGCCTATTGCAGTTGAGGCAATGAGACTTAAAAAACTTTTAAGGCCTTTTAAAAAGGGAAAGATGGGGGAATACCTTGATTTAACAAAACTTGACAACAAACAACACACCGGCTGGCTTGGAATTTTAAGGGAGAAGCAGGGCGAGATTTTAACAAAAACTGCGTTGTTTCTCAAAACAAAGCCTGACTGCGAAAAACTTAAAGAATTTCAGGAAAAAATCGCAAAAGAGGTGTACGAAATTCTAAAAAACATAAACAAACGGGAGAAAAAATGAAAATTGTAATAGGGACAAGGGGTTCGAAACTTGCGCTGTGGCAGGCAAATACGGTTAAATCAATGCTTGAAGAAAGATTTCCGGAAAAGGAGTTTGAGTTAAAGATAATCAAAACACAGGGTGACAGAGACCAAAATACCCCCCTTTCCCAGATGGGGGGAATAGGGCTTTTTACAAAGCAACTTGAAAAAGCCCTTGAAGACAACGAAATAGATTTGGCTGTCCACAGTTTCAAGGATATGCCGTCGGTAATTGACGAAAAGTTTGAGATTGCCGCCGTTCTGAAAAGGGAAAGGGTTAACGACGTTTTTATATCGCTAAAATACAAACTTGAAGACTTGAAAAGCAAAAAATTGGTTATTGGCACAAGCAGTTTGAGAAGAATCAGCCTTTTAAAGGCAGGCTTTCCCGGAATTGAAACAAAGAATTTAAGGGGAAACGTTGACACAAGGCTTAAAAAACTTGAAGAGGGACTTTACGACGGAATAATACTTGCCTATGCGGGGGTAAAGAGGCTTGGGCTGGAAGAAAAGATAACAGACATTATTCCCGAAGATGTTTTAATTCCCGCCGCGGCGCAGGGTGCTGTTGCGGTTGAGATAAGAAAAGGGGACGGCAAAATTAAGGAAATTGTTTCTGCCATAAACCATAAAGAGACGGAATTATGCGTAAACGAAGAGAGGGATTTTTTAAGAGTTGTTGAGGGGGGATGCAGAATCCCCGTCGGGGTTTACGCAAGGTTTTTTGATGGAAACTTTGTGATTGAGGGTTTTGTCGGAAGCGTTGACGGAAAAAATATTGTAAGGCACAAATTGATACTTCCGGAAGACGGGTTTGAGGATGCGGGGAAAAATCTGGGATTGTGGATACTTGAAAATGGCGGAAAGAAGATTTTAGAGGACTTTAATCAGGCATGAAACCGGGGGAATTCCTTTTTAACCTTTCGGATTTGGGAGAGATTTACAGAG
>JAMOUY010000304.1 GCA_027067895.1 Acidobacteriota bacterium | reverse complement strand
CAAAGATACCTCTATCATTACAAACGAGATAAAAATCAAAAGCGACATAGCGGTTTATCTTGAACAAAAACAAAAAATTCTTTTAAGGGGAAATTGCCTTGCGGGAAAACGGGAAGCAAAAATTTATTTTTCCGAAGGAGAAATAATTAGGGAAGAAGAGGAAAATTACGCTTTAAAAATACCGGCGCGGTTTTTCTTCAAAACTTCAAACTTAAAAGGAGAGGGCTTTAATCTAACTTTCAATTCAAAGGGTTTTAATGCAGGTTATCTAAAATCGGAAGTAAACGGATTTATTTTAAGCGGCATAAACAATTCTTATGAAAATGCAACCTTGCTTTTAAAAGGATTAAATCCATATTTGGTTTCTCTGTTTCCCAAAAGAACAATAACCGGGAAAAAATATGAGTTAAAGGACAAAGTTTTAAAGATTTTTTCCCCGCTTTACAGAGACAAAGACACACTGCTTGTTTCTTCTTACTGCGAGTTAAAAGAAAATTCCGTTGCCGTTTTTCCTGACAAGGTTTTCGGAATTTTCCAATCATATTCTTTTAAAGCCTCATCGGCTTATATTGGCAAAGAAAAAAAAGTTGTAAAAAACGGAGAAATAAATTCGTTGGATAATAGTAACGATAAACTTAAAGGAGAAACAATTGAGTTTTTCCCCGATAAAACGGTTAAGATAAAAGGCAGTGCTTTTGTTAGCAGAGAGATGAAAAGGGGAACTACAACAACTGTTTTTTCCGACACAATAACGGTTAAAGACAACGGAAACAAAATGGAACTTTACGGAAAAATAAAGATTTTCGGCGGTAATTTCAAGGCATTTCCGAAAAGCGCCATTGTTTTCAAACGATATGCGGTGCTTTTCAACTGCAATTTTGAGATGGAAGGAAAATACACCGGTTTTGCAAGGGTTATGCTTGTTAATTTTTCCGGCAGGTATTCTTACCTCTTTTTCGCAACAGTTAAGGGCACCGACGGAAGTACTTTAAAAGGCGATAAATTGACTTTGGATAACCTGACTGATAGAATTTTTATTGAAAAAACGCAAGAAAAGGGACAGGCTGAGGTAAAAATAAAATTATGAATCATAAACTAAGGGCTGAAAATCTTGCAAAAAAATTCGGGGAAAGAACGGTTGTAAACGGTGTATCCATTGAGGCAAGAAGCGGAGAAATAACCGGATTGTTCGGGCCCAACGGAGCGGGGAAAAGCACGACGTTTTACATGATAGCCGGATTGTTGACTGCGGACAGCGGAAAAATATTTCTTGACGACTACGATTTAACAGATTATCCGGTTTACATAAGGGCAAGAAAAGGCATAGGCTATCTTCCTCAGGAGCCTTCTATTTTCAGAGGATTAACCGCCGAGGAAAACATAAAGGCTGTTTTGCAGTTTAGGAATTTGAGCGAAAAAGAGGTGGAAGATAAAACGAAAAAACTTATTGAAGAGTTTGGTTTATCCCATGTTGCGGATACCAAAGGCAGTTATCTTTCCGGGGGCGAAAGAAGAAGGGTTGAGATTGCAAGGGCGCTTGCGGTTGAGCCTCTTTTTATACTTCTTGACGAGCCTTTTGCCGGAATTGACCCGATTACGATTTCTGAATTGCAGGAGATTATCCTTAAATTGAAAGAAAGGGGAATAGGGATAATATTAACAGACCACAACATAAAAGATTCCTTGCGAATTACCGACAGGGCTTTTATATTATCTAATGGGAACATCCTTAAAGTTGGCACACCGCAAGAAATAGCGCAGGACGAGAAGATTAAAGAGATTTATCTTGGAAAGGACTTTAAGTTAGATTAATGGCTTTAATTGAACAAGGTTTAAGGCAAAAACTTGATGTAAAACTTTCCCAAAAATTGGCATTAACCCCTGCCTTGCAGCAGGCCATAAAACTTCTTCAACTGACAATTCCGGAATTACAGCAGGAAATAAAAAAAGAATTGATGGAAAATCCTCTTCTTGAAGAAGTTAGGAATATTGAAGAAATTGAGCCTAACCAAACAAAAGAAGAAAAAGAAGACCCTTTGCATGAAAAAGAGATAAATGTAGAAGATTTTTTCAGAGATTTTTTTGACGACCAGTATGTCCCAAAAAACAGAAACAGGGAATTGCCGGACAAAGAGATAAACTATGAAAATTTTGTTTCCAAAGAGCAGTCTTTGTCCGAATATCTTGAATGGCAGGCTGGAATTAACATTGACGACGAGGAAGTTTACAATGCGGTTTTGTCAATAATTCCTTACATAGACAGCAACGGATACCTGAAAATGCCCGAGGATGTTAAAGACAAATACCGTAATGTCAAAGAATTTCTTGCAGACGAGTTGAAACTTTCCGCTGAAATTGTTGAAAAAGCGGTTAAAGAAATTCAAAAATTTGACCCTACCGGGGTAGGGGCGTCCTCTCTTGAAGAGTGCCTCTGGCTCCAAGCGGATTATTTGGGATTCGGCCATGATGAAACGTTGAAAAAAATTATCTTTAACCACCTTGAAGACATTGCCTCTAACAATGTTTCCAAAATTGCTTCCGAAACAGGATTAACCGAAGATGATGTTAAAGTTTACATTGACTTTATCAAAAAATTAGAGCCTAAACCGGGAAGAAAATTTTCAAGCGAAAAAACACAATATATTGTCCCCGACGTAATCGTCTTTAAGGTTGACGACGAATACTATGTTGATTTAAACGAAGACGGCATTCCCGGATTAAAAGTAAACAGGCAGTATGCGGAAATGCTTAAAAACAAGGAGAAAATGGAAAAGGAAACCGAAACCTATATCAAGGAAAAACTGAAATCCGCGCTTTGGCTTATTAAAAGCATACACAACAGGCAGAAAACAATTTTAAAAGTCGCAAGGTCAATAGTTGAAAAGCAGAGAGATTTTTTTGATTTCGGCGTTGAATACATGAAACCTTTGACTTTAAAAGACGTTGCGGACGAGTTGGGAATACACGAATCCACCGTTGCAAGGGTTGTGAAAAACAAGTATATGCAGACACCGAGAGGTGTTTTTGAGTTGAAGTACTTTTTTACAAGCAAATTGTCAACATCTTCCGGAATTGACGTTTCCGCAATGGCTGTAAAAGAAAAAATAAAAAAAATTATTGAAAACGAAAACAGAAAAAAACCGTATTCCGATTCCGAAATTGTGAAGATACTAAAATCGCAAGGCATTAAAATCGCAAGAAGAACCGTTGCGAAGTATAGAGAAGAATTAGGTATAGAATCTTCATCCAAAAGAAAAATTTATTATAGGAGGAATTATGAAAATTGAATTTGTAGGAAGGGGAATTGAGGTTACCGAGGCTTTGAAAAAATTCACGGAAGAGAAACTTAACAAACTTTCAAGATTTATAGACAACATTTTGGACGTACAGGTAAGAATGATTGTTGAAAAACACAGACACACCGCTGAAATAGTTATAAAAGCGGGACATGAAAAACTTGTTGCGAAAGAAACCACCAACGATATGTATGCTTCCATTGGCGGGGCTCTTGATAAAATTGAAAAACAGGCTAAAAAAATGAAGGATAAATTTGTATCCAAAAAGAGAAAATCCTTTATCAAGGAAGAAGGAGATTTTACTATAAATACCTCTCACGGTGAAGAGGTTGTTATTTCCCATAAAAGAGTTGAAAGCGTAAAGCCTTTAACAAAAGAAGAAGCAATAATGGAAATGGAAAACAACGATGCGGATTTTATAGTTTTCAGGGATGCGGACAACAGGGAAACGGTAAGCGTGCTTTACAAAAAAGACAATAAAAATTACCACCTGATAACGCTTGAATAGAGGCTGTAAATGGTAAAAAGCAAAATCTGTCTGAGAGAGTATGTAAAAGAAGGGTGTATTTTTGAAATTGAGGATACGGATAAAAACACATTGTTGAAAAACATGGCATTGAAATTGAAAGAGTTGGGTTTTATTGGCGATGACAAGGGTGTGGAAAGCGTTTACCAAAAACTTGTTGAAAGAGAAAAATTGGGAAGCACTGGAATAATCAAATACATTGCCATTCCCCATTGCAAAACGGACGCGATTAACACCGAAATGGTAATACTTGTAGGTTATTCCAAAAAAGGAATAGATTTTCAGTCCCACGACGGCAAACCTGTTCACATAGTTTTCGGTGTTTTTACCAAGAAAAGCAACGTAACCCTTCACCTTGGGGCCCTTGCCGCAATATCAAGGCTGATAAGCAAGCATTCAATCTTTTCAAGAATTGAGGAATTTCTTTCAAAAGAAAAATTATGGGAGATAATTGAGGAATGTGAATATGAAATCTAAAATCCCTTTGACAAAACTTATTTCCGAAGAGGATTTAAGTCTCGCAAACAACATAACTTTTGAATTTGTTGCAGGCACCGCCCACATTGACGAAAAGGAGTTGACAATTCCTTTGCAGTATCAATACCTTGAAAAAATACTTCTTGGAAACCAGACCTGCGTCATTCCCGAAAGCATAATAATTACCGAAAAAGAGGGATTGGACAAACTGCTTTCATATTCAAAACACAAAATTCACAAATTTTTTAACCTTATGGACGAAAGGAACGTTTCCTGCCTCGTTGTTTGCAATAATGCAGAGGTTAGCAACGATATAAAAAAGAGGGCTGAAAAATTTGCCGTTCCCATTTTGCGCACTTCTTTTCCTTCAAAAGTTGTAATCTCATCAATACTTGACAGAATACACAATCTTGTTGCCGAAACAAAGGTTATACACGGTACTATGATAGACGTTTTTGGAATGGGAGTTTTAATTTTAGGCAAAAGCGGAGTGGGAAAGTCAGAAACTTCCCTTGAATTGATTACAAGGGGACACAGGCTTGTTGCCGACGATTTGGTAAAACTTTACAAAAACAGATTGGGAAAAATAACAACCACTTGCTATAATTCTCAGGCTTTCGGATTGATGGAATTAAGAGGTGTTGGTATAATAGACATAGACAACATTTACGGAGCATCGGCTTTAAGGCCTGTGAAAGACCTTGATATTGTAATTCGGCTTATCAGTTGGGAAGAGGAGCAGGAAAAGAAAAAAGCCGGTACTTATTCAAGGTTGGATGATACCGACATAACTAACTTTGAGAGTTTGTCGGGGAATAAAATGTTTGCCTCGGATGAGAGCAGGCATTCTTTTTACGAGATTTTTAACACAAAAATCTATTACAGGGAAATCCCGGTAGGCCCCGGCAGAAATATTGCCACAATTGTTGAGGTTGTGGTAAAAAACTATTTAAGTCAGATAAACAGGCGTTAGCCTGACGGGAGATAAAAATGATTGGAATTATAGTTGTTACGCACGGAAATTTGGCAGATGTTTTAATTCAGACTTGTTTTAAAATTATAGGAAAGAGAGAAAAAATTGAATCTCATTCAATTCAATGGGAAGACGATGCAGAAGTCGCTTTGAAAACCATTGAAAAAATAGTAAAAAAACTTGACGACGGCGACGGAGTTCTTGCGTTAACCGATATGTTTGGAGGGACGCCTACAAACCTTATGATTTCCCTTTCAAACAACTACAACCTTGAAATTGTTACAGGTGTAAACCTTCCCATGGTTATAAAAGCCGCTACATTGCAGTCAAAAGAGATTGATTTAAAAGAATTTGCTTCAAAAATCAAAAATCAGGGACAGAGAAATATTTACAGAGTTGCGGAAATTCTTTCAATGAAAGGAAAAAGAAATGGTTGAGAAAAAGTTGGTGCTGAAAAACAAATTGGGACTTCACGCAAGGGCTGCCGCAAAACTTGTTCAACTTGCAGAACAATTTAAGTCGGACATAAAAATAGTCAAAGACAATGTTGAAGCCGACGGCAAAAGTATTTTAGGCGTTCTTCTTCTTGCCGCGCCTGTCGGTTCCGAACTTATTTTCAGGGTTGACGGAGAGGACGAGCAGGAAGCAATTTCGGCAATAGAGCAGTTAATAGAAGACAAATTCGGAGAAGAAGAATAGCAATGTCTAACAGAATAAAGTTGAAAGGCACGGGCATAGTCCCTGACGTTGCAATAGGGAAGGCGGTTGTTCTTGAAGATAAAACCAAAATAATAATTCCCCATTATCGCGTATTGAAAGAAAATGTTGACAGCGAGGTTAAGAGGTTTCTTGACGCTCTTGACAAAACAAGGCAGCAGATTGAAGGGGCGAAAAACAACCTTAATTCAGACCTTGAATCAAGTCATTTATCTATTTTTGACACCCACTTGTTGATTTTAAAAGACCAATCTTTAAAAGACAAAACTGTAAGTCTAATAAAAGAAAAACTCTTAAACGCAGAGTATGCATTCAAAGAAGTTATAAAAGATTTAATAAAAAAATTCAGGGGTATGGAAGACGAGTATTTCAAGCAGAGAAAAGAGGATTTGGAAGACATTGCCACAAGGGTAATAGGCAACTTGATTAAAAAAGATATGAACAAAACAATTGACTTCAAGGAAGACACAATACTTGTTGCCAAAGTAATTCATCCGTCGGATTTATCCCTTCTCTATAACGACAAAGTTGTTGGAATAGCAACGGATTACGGCGGAGTGACAACGCACACCTCAATTATTGCAAAGGCGCTCAATATTCCTACTGTCGTTGGATTGCATAACGCAACAAAAGTTATTGTTGACGGAGATATAGTCATTGTTGACGGAATTGCGGGAGAGGTAATTGTCAAACCTCAGGAATCGGAAAAAAGCGTTTACATAGAAAAGCATCAAAAAAGGTTAAGCCTTCAAAAAGAATTGATTGAAATTGCAAAACAAAAGTCAATAACCTTGGACGGCGAAAAAGTCAGTCTTCTTGCTAACGTTGAGGTTGCCGAAGAATTTCCGGCTTTGAAAAAATTCAACGCGGAGGGAGTCGGGCTTTACAGAAGCGAATTTATCTTTCTTCAAAGTGCACCGAATCTTCCCACCGAAGAAGAG
>JAMOUY010000303.1 GCA_027067895.1 Acidobacteriota bacterium | reverse complement strand
GTTTTAAATTCCCATTCGGGAATCAGGGTTTACAGAGGCCTGTCTTTGAAGGAAGGGGAGATTAGAAGAAACCTCAACATTGTTGAGGGCGGAAGGATAACCGAAAGCGTAAAAAGCGTATTGAACGACTTTTCAGTCCCCTATGCCTTTTGCAGGCTTGGGGAGAGAATATCCCATTACCTTATAGACGAGTTTCAGGACACCTCGGACATTCAACTTGAGGCAATGTTTCCCCTTGTCCACAATGCCCTGTCTGAGGGGGGAAGCCTTTTCGTTGTTGGGGACAAGAAGCAGGCTATTTACGGATGGAGAGGGGGAGATTACAGGGTTTTTGACAGAATTGACGGGGATTATTCCCCTTCCCCGGAATACACCCCTTTAAGGGCTGTTGTAAATGACGACGAATTTCTTAAAGAATCCCCGGACAAAAACTATCGTTCTGCGGAGATTGTTGTTAGGTTTAACAACCTGCTTTTAGACAGGATTTTTTCCCCAAATTTTAAAGAGGGTGTGGTTGGAAAGTTTTTTAAAAGCAAAGAAGAAAAGGACTCCACTTTAAAAAAAATAGAAGAGGTTTTTAGGCAAAGCAGGCAGATTGCGGATAAAAAAGGGAAAGTTGGTTCGGTAAATGTTGACATTTTCCCTTGCTTGAAGGGGGAGGAGTATGAAAGTTGCAGGGAAGAGGGATACAGGGAGAGGTTTTTTAAAGTGCTTGACATGGTTTTGCCCAGGTTTTCCTTTAAGGACATTATGATTCTTGCAAGAAGGAAGAAAGACCTTGAAAAGGCTGCGGACTTTATCTTTGAATACAATGTTTCAAGAAACACGGATATTCCGATTATTACCGAGGATTCCCTGAAACTTCTCGCCAACGGGGATGTTTTAAACATTCTCACCCTTGCCCTCTTTTTTGTAAATCCGGCTGATTTGTCGCTGTTTAAGGCACTTGGGGAAAACGGGTTTTTCCCCGTTTCAAAAAGGGATTTTTTCCGTCTGGTTAAAGACGAAAGGGATTTTTCCTTTTCAAAGGCAAAAACCGTGCTTAACTCCTTGCTTCCGGAAGCAATTAAAGAGGATTTTTTAAAAAGTTTTGAAGAATGTTATCTTTCTCTTTCATCCCTTACCCCATATGAGTTTTTTGTAAAGGTGGGTGCATTGTTTGATTCATCCCTGTTTGACGGGAAGGGGGGATTTTATCTTCAAAACAACGCCTCATACTTTGACAGGTTTTTTGAGGTTGTTTTAAACCTTACCGAAAAGGGCTATTCCGTTTCGGAAATTGTGGATTACTTTTACAAAAACAGGGACATAACCCTTTCAATGCCGGAAAACATTGATGCGGTAAAACTTTTGACAATACACAAGGCAAAGGGGCTTGAAGCCGAGGTTGTAATAATTCCATTTTACGATTGGGAGATGGTTGATTCCAAGGATACGGAGTTTGTTGAGGTGGATTTGTCCGAATGGTTTGAGGGGGCAAAGGGAAAGACAATTGTGGCAAAGGCTGACGGAGATTTGAGAAAGGTTTCAAATACGGCAAACGAGTTTTATTTTCAAAGCAAGGTAAAAAAGTTTATTGAGTCTCTAAACCTTATGTATGTTGCTAACACAAGGCCTAAAACCGAACTTTACATAAACGCAGGCTTAAAGGTTAACGAAAAGGGGGAATTTAACGGAAAGATAAATTCCGGGTATGTGTTATGGAAACTGATTTCCAATAAAAAATCCCTTGAAAAAGATTGTCTGTTTAAAGTTGGAGAAAAGATT
>JAMOUY010000302.1 GCA_027067895.1 Acidobacteriota bacterium | reverse complement strand
TTCCCTAAAATCGGGGTCTGCTATGTTTTTTGCGTCTTTTTTGTTTTTCAAGTTTCCGACCTCAACAAGCATTTTCACCATCACCTTGTTGTACCTTAAAACCGCGGGGACAAAGGGTCTTGAATACTTTGAACGGAATATAAATTCACGGACAGGCTTTTCTTTGTGAACGGGAATTTTCTCTTTTTCAAGATTTTTTATCAGTTTAAACGCAAACTTTCTTGATAAACCTTCGGAAATCTGCACCTCTTTTTTGGTAAAGCGATAAACAGGATTTACCCTGACTTCGTAGTATTTCAAATAACTTCTGCTTCTATACCCCGCCTTTTTTCTATAAAGCCCGGCATAGGGAATGTAAATCATCGCCCCCCTTACCTTTCTGTAAAGCGCATCCGCATGAAAACTTATAAAAACAATTTTTGTCGGCGTCATGCCCGATTTAAGCCTTTTTTTGTTCAAGTAATTTGCAATATACCAACGTAAATTCAGTCCCATTGTGGTTACCCTTCTTGAATTCAAAGGAAACCTCGGCGTTGTCAAAAGGTATTCGTCCCTGTCAAGAACAAGTTTCTTTTTGTCAAAAACCCTGTATCCCGAACTTTTGTCGTAAACAATGGGAATAGCCATAGCCTTTGTCTTTTTTTCAAGCAGTCTCTTTACCCTGCAAACAATGTCGTACATGTAATCGTCTTCCCAGACGCCGTTGTACATTGCGCCTGTATCCGCACCGCCGTGGCCAGAATCAAGGATTACGTAAACACCTTCAAGGTCGGGACTTTTTTCTATGGAAAATTTGTCTGCAAGAATTTCAGATTCTTTCAAATCTTCAACATAACTTTTGTATTCCTTTGAATCCTTTGGCAGGTATTCGGGAAGCAGATATTCAAGCGGAATTTTTATAGGATAGCCTATCGGAATGTCGGTAACGTCTTTTATCCCGCTTCGTTTCGCAATTTTTGAGGCAAGGTCAAGAACGGATTTTGCGTCAAGCCTTCCCGTAAACCTAACAACAACCGCCGAATAAAGCGCCTCTCCCTTTTTCAATCTGTAAACGGCAAATTTTCCGTATTTGTCTTTTCCGTATTCAAGGACAGGCTTTGAGGAAGTATTCGGATTTTGCGAATTATTCCGCTTTTTTTCGCCACCGTTTTGTTTTTTTTCTTCTTTGCGTTGTTTAGGTTTTGAAGATTTCGGTTTCAAATACGATGCAAGAAGACTAACCGGGATTTTTATGTAAGCCCCTCTGTAAAGAGTGTTGGATTTTAATTTGTTGATTTTTTTAATTTTTTTGTAATTCATTCCGTCTTCGGTAAACCATACGGCAAGCCTCCACAAGGATTCTTCCGAATATCTGACTTTGTGAATGTAATAGTTTCCCTTAATTCTGTCTTTCGGAAAGAGTTTTTTCAAAATCTCGGCTTTATAATCGGGCTTCAAGTCTTCAAACCTGAAATAGTAATACCTTGTCCTTAAAACCTTTCTGTAAGTTATTTTCGGATTTTTTTTGTCGGAAAAAATCTTTTTTATTTTTGACAGCGGGATTTTTTTTGCGGTTTTTACCTGCAACCTTATTCCCGATTTTTGTGTCAAATAGACGTTTAACCTGAAATCTCCCTCTTTTTTCAGGTAAAAACTTCGTGAAAATAGAAGAAGGGAATTTAAAAGCAGGAAAGCAATTACAATTCTTTTGCCCATTTTTTCACATCTTCTAAAAATGCGTCCCAAACCGCCCCGTCAGTCCTTACGGCAAAAAAATCCTTGAAAAGAGACT
>JAMOUY010000301.1 GCA_027067895.1 Acidobacteriota bacterium | reverse complement strand
TCGCCGTACCGGTTTAAAGAGTTACTCTATTTTACTTCGTCCCAAAACTTTAATCAACCGTTTTTTTGAAAAATTAAAAACCTCTTTTCCATTGACAAAATCCTTTTTAAAATGTATATTTTATTTAGAGATAACCATGCCGAACAAATAAAAGGAGGTGGAATGTTTAAGTATCCTCACAAGTTTAAATTGCCTAACGGCGAAGAATTAACCGTTGACTTGTTAAAAAGCGAGCAGTTTAAAGAGTATTACGATTTTTTAAACAGATTAACCGATGACGATAAACTTTACCTGAAATACGACGTTACAAACATTGGCTTTGTTGAAGAAAGGGTAAAAGCAATTGAAAAAGGAAACAGAATTACCATTGTCGCATGGAATGAAGACAACAAAATAGTAGGCTCATCCACCCTTTATTGGACAAACTTCGGGTGGAAATCCCATATAGGGAAATTAAGAATTATAGTTGACCCCAATTACAGAAATTTAGGCTTATCAAAATACCTTGCGCAACTAATCTTTTTCAAGGCTCAGGAAATAAGAAGTATTGACCTTGTTGAAGCAGAGGTTATGGAAGAACAAAAAGCCGCAGTCCATATTCTTGAAGACTTGGGATTTAAAAAAGCGGCAACTCTTCCAAATTACATTGTTGACACCAAAGGAAGAAAACACAATTTAATCATTATGGTTGCCGACCTTGAAGAATTGATTGACCGTTTTGAAAATATGGTTTGGGACGAGGAGTTTAAGGGAGGTTAATACCGAAAAATATCGGCATGGTTATCTCTTTTTTATTTTAATTTTTCAAGAAACGACTTTAATTCGTCCGTTGTTATAGATTTGAAAGACTCAATGATTTCAGGGTAGAATTTTGTCCCTGAAAGAGAAATAATTTCGCTTTTTGCAGTTTCCAAAGATTTGGGTTTTTTATACTTTCTGTTTGAGGTAGTCATTGCCTCAAAAGAATCGGCGAGGGAAATTATATTCGCCTCAACGGAAACGTTTCTTATTCCTTCTGGATAGCCGAGTCCGTCAGGGCTTTCGTGATGCTGATAAATTATTCTTGCAATTGAGACAAAATTCAAATCTTCCAAAATTTCTTTGCCGAACAAAACATGATTCATCAAATAATCAACCTCAAATTCTTCCAACTTGTTTATTTTGTTTATCAAAAGCCAAGGAATTTTTACCTTGCCAATATCATGCACATATCCCGCAAGGTAAACGGACTGCACATCTATAAAATTCTGCATATAGGGAAAAAGCGTAACCAATTTCTTGGCAATCAAATAACTTAAAGCCGCAACCTTTGCAGAATGGTTTTTGCCGGTATACCAGTCCTTTTCTTCAAGAAAATTAACAAACTGTTTGAGAAGGGAATTTCCTTCCATATAAAATTCGCTTGCCTGCTTTCTCAAAGAGGGGTCCGAGCGGGAAAAATCCCTTGAAATACTTAAAAATTGCTCAATAACATCCAATTCATCGTAAACATCCGAAACATTAAAGGAAGCCCTGTAAGCCAACTTTATCTGTTTGTAGGCTTCCGAAAAGTCTTCTTTTTTTGCAAAAAAATTAGCCTTTGTTTCGTAATAGGCATAACTGTACCTTGTATAAGCCTGTTTTTTGTTTTTTATAATTTCATAGGCGCTTTCCAAAGCCTTCTCCGCTTTGGGGAAACTGTGCATCCCCGTGTAAAGGTTTGCCAATTCGCAGTAATAAAAGTAATCCATAGCCTTGCTTTCGGGAATTTTAATCTTTTCAAGCAATTCCATTACCATATCAAAATATCTTTTTCTTTTATCCGAACCGGTTTTCTCCTCATACGCAAGATACTGTGCAGACCTATTGAGAATTCTTAAAATTATGCCAATCAAATGGTGTTTCGGTTGAAGGGTAAAAACAGGATGGTAAATGTCAAGAGACGAGAGATTTTCAAGAATCCTTTTTGCATTTAAATATGCCGTCAAATAATTTTTTGAAGAATAGTCATGAATCAAAGATGTCAATGTCATCCATCTATAAGCCACATTGTTGTCAAATTCTTTTAACTCTCCAAGAATATCGCTGTATTTCCTTGACTGCGAAATTTCTCCCGCAAGCGCAAAAACCAAAGCAAGGGAAGAATAAACAATAGAAATTTCTTTGGGGTTTAGTCTGTCTTTAAATTCTTCCTCAATTCTTTTGGAAAACTTTATCGCAGACAGAAAATCTCCCGCAAGATAGAAATTACCGACCATTTTCAGAAAATAATCCACATTAAAAACGCCTTTGTTTACCCCTCTTGCAACCTCTTTTACCGCAGAATCAACAATAAAAGGCGCCTTTTGCGAATAAAGTTCAAAATCCTTTTTTGAAAGGGTTTTTATATTGCCGGATTTTCCAAGTCTAATTTTTTTCATAATATAAACCTATGCCTTTTACGAGAAAAATCAAGTTTTAATCCCTATCCCTTTTAATTTTTGCCCCCAAAGCCTTTAACTTTTTCTCAAAATTCTGATAACCCCTGTCAAGGTGGTAAATCCTGTGAACCCTTGTTTCCCCTTTTGCAAAAAGCCCTGCAAGAACAAGAGACGCGCTTGCCCTCAAATCCGTTGCCATAACATCTGCACCGGTTAAAGCCTTCCCGCCTTTTACTATGGCAATATTCCCGTCAAGAAGAATATCCGCGCCAAGCCTTTTCAACTCTTGAACATGCTGAAACCTGTTTTCAAAAATATTTTCCTTAATTCTTGAAACCCCTTCCGCTTTAAGCATCAAAACCATAAATTGAGCCTGTAAATCGGTGGGAAAACCGGGATAAGGCGAGGTCTCAATATCAACTGATTTTAAATTTTTCACGCCTTTTACCTTTATAAAATCGTCTCCCGTTTCAATCTCAACCCCCGCATCTTCAACTTTGGACAAAAAAGCATCAAGGTGATAAGGGTTTGCATTTTCTATTTTTATTTTACCGTTGGTTACGGCTGCGGCAATTACAAAGGTTCCCGCTTCTATCCTGTCGGGAATTACGGTATGCTCCGCCTTTCCGAGAGATTTTACTCCGAAAATCCTTAAAGTTTTTGTTCCCACTCCCTCTATCTTTGCCCCCATCTTTACCAAGCATCTGCACAAATCCTCAACCTCGGGCTCAATAGCGGCGTTTTCAATAATAGTTTCTCCCTGTGCAAAGACAGAAGCCATAACAACGTTTTCGGTGCCTGTAACGGTAACTTTGTCAAAACAGATATAGTTTCCTTTAAGTTTTCTCGTTTTTAAAACAGAGTATCCCTCTTTTACGGTGTAAGTCGCTCCTAATTTTTTAAAAGCCTCAATATGCAAATCAATAGGCCTTGCTCCAATGGCGCAACCGCCCGGGGTATAAACGTAAGCCTTTTTAAACCTTGCAAGCAAAGGCCCCATTAAAAGGACGGAAGCCCTCATTCTTCTTATTATGTCGTAGGGGATTTCAACAGGCTTTACATTTGAAGAGTCTATTTCAAGAGTGCCGTTTTCTCTGTCAAAATCAAACTTAACCCCTAAAAGTTCAAGCGCTTTAAGCATTGTCCTGACATCGGCAACATCGGGCACATTGTGAAGAATAAGTCCGTCATCCGAGAGAATTGACGCGGCAAGAAGGGGAAGCGCCGAATTTTTTGCCCCTGAAACTCTCACACTGCCTTTTAGTTTTTTTCCGCCTTCAATTACAAATTTTTCAAGCATTTTCAATAACTCCCACTCTGAAATAGCCGTTTAAGTCTTTTAAAAACCGAATTTTGACATTTTCTAACACATTGTTAGCAAAAAATCTCACATCGTCTATTTGATTATATCCCATTTCAAAAATTATTAAGCCTTTTTCCTTAACACACAAAATTGCCTGCCTTAAAAAATCTTCCAAAAACTCATATCCTTTTTCCCCGCCGAAAAGAGCAATGTGTGGCTCGTTCAAAACCTCTTTTTCAAGAAAATCTTTTTCTAAAAATCCTATATACGGCGGATTCGCCACAATCAAGTCAAAACTTCGGGGTTTAAAACAGTCAAGTTTATCGCAGAGAATAAAAGAAACGTCCGCATTGTGATAAAGGGAATTCCGCTTTGCAACTTTAACAGCGTTTTTTGAAATATCCGACGCAAAAACTTCCGCGTTTTTCAACTCTTTTGCAAACGTTATCGCAATATTTCCGCTTCCCGTGCAACAGTCAAGTATTCTTCCTTTAAAATCCCAAGGCAATTTTTTTAAAACAAATTCAACTATGTGCTCGGTTTCGGGACGGGGAACAAGAACGCTTTCGTCAACAAAAAATTTTCTTCCGTAAAAATAAGCAAAGCCTGTAAGGTATGAAAAAGGAATCCCCTCTCCCCTTTTTAAACAAAATTCCTGCAATTTTTTTTCCATTTTTTCGGAAAAATCAAAATCAAAAGCAATAACCTTGGGTAAGGGAATGTCAAAATAATCGGAAACAAACCTTTGAATTTCAGAAAGGGATTTTTTTATTCCGTTTTTTTTCAAAATCTCGGCATATTTTAAAAAATTCTTTTTCATCAAAAGGTTGAAACTTACTTGTTTTCAATGGATTTAAGTGCCGCCGCCTGATAGTGGGCAATTAAAGCGTCAATCATTTCGTCAATCTCGCCGTCAAGAAACTGCTGCAATTGATAGATTGTCTTTCCTATTCTGTGGTCGGTAACCCTGCTTTGGGGATAGTTGTATGTCCTGATTTTCTCGCTTCTGTCCCCGCTTCCAACCTGACTTTTTCTGTCTTCGGCAACTTCTTTCATCTGCTTTTCTTTTTCCATTTCGTAAAGACGGGACCTTAAAACCTTCATAGCCTTTTCTTTGTTTTTCAACTGAGACCTTTCGTCATGGCAGGTTACAACAAGCCCCGTCGGGATGTGGGTTATCCTGATTGCCGAATCTGTGGTGTTTACGTGCTGTCCTCCGGCGCCGCTTGCCCTGAATGTGTCTATTCTCAAATCTTTTTCTTCAATGTGAATTTCAACATCGTCAACTTCCGGAAGAATGGCCACAGTAATAGCCGAAGTGTGAATTCTCCCCCCTGATTCGGTTTGAGGCACTCTCTGCACCCTGTGAACTCCGCTTTCGTATTTTAAGCGGGAATATGCCCCTTTGCCTTCAATCATTGCAACAACTTCCTTAATTCCGCCCACGCCTGTCTGATGTATCTCCATAACTTCCAATTTCCATCTTTTTCTCTCAGCATACCTTGAATACATTCTGAAAATTTCGGAAGCAAAAAGAGCGGCCTCTTCTCCCCCTGTGCCTGCCCTGATTTCAAGGATAACGTTTTTTTCGTCGTTAGGGTCTTTGGGAAGAAGAAGAAATTTAAGCCTTTCTTCGCTGTCTTTTAATTTGGATTTGTAATCGTCTATCTCTTCTTCGGCAAGTTGCTTCAACTCTTTATCGTTTGTTTCTTTAAGCAGGGACTTGGCTTCTTCAAGCCCCTGCTTGAAACTTTTATACTTTTTGTATTCGTTTACAATAGGTTCAAGTTCCGAATGGTGTTTTGACAACTTGGTAAATACAACCCTGTCTTTAATAAGTTCGGGGTCGCTTAACTTTGCGGTAATCTCCTCAAACTCTTTTTCAATGCCCTCTAACTTGTCAAACATAGTTTAAGTTTTAACTTACTTTTTGTTCTGGTATTTTCTTTTAAATTTTTCCACTCTGCCGGCGGTGTCAACAAGTTTTTCCTTGCCTGTAAAGAAAGGATGGCAGGCGGAACAAATTTCCACTCTAATCTCCTTTTTTGTTGAGCCTGCTTTAAACCTGTTTCCGCAAGCGCAGATTATTTCCGCTTCGTAGTATTCCGGGTGAATTCCTTTTTTCATCATATCCTCCTGCATAATTTTCCCATCAGGTTATAGATTATACTTTAATACCGTAAAAAATCAAAGAAAATTTATTTGTAAAACTTCAAAATCGTCTCAATAACGTAATCTTTTTGTTCGTCGGTTAATTCGGGATAAACGGGAAGGGCGATTGTTTCTTTCGCCGCTTTTTCCGCTTCGGGGAAATCTCCCTCTTTGTATCCCAAATACTCAAAGCATTTCTGCATATGCAAAGGCACGGGATAATAGATTGCGCAACCAACGTTGTTCTCTCTAAGATAGTCAACAAGTTTGTCTCTGTCTTTCACCCTTAAAATGTATTGGTTGTAAATATGTCTGTTGTTTCTCAAAGTTTTCGGCGTTGAAATAATTCCGTCGCAGTTTGAGTTTTCAAAGGCTTTGTTGTAGTAATCGGCATTTTTCTGCCTTCCCTTATGCCAATCTTCAAGGTATTTGAGTTTTATCTCCAAAACAGCCGCCTGAATTGCGTCAAGCCTTGAATTAAACCCCACTTCATCGTGGTAGTATCTTTTGGACTCTCCGTGCACTCGCAAGGATTTAAGCCTTCTTGCGGTTTCTTCGTCGTTTGTCGTTAACGCCCCGCCGTCTCCGAAAGCGCCTAAATTCTTTGACGGAAAGAATGAGAAACAGCCTACTTTTCCCATATTTCCCGCTTTCTTTTTAAGGTTTCCGTCAATTGAACCTATTGACTGAGCGGAATCCTCAATTACAGGAAGATTCCATTTTTCGGCAATTTTAAGTATTTTTTCCATGTCGGCAGTCTGTCCGTAAAGGTGGACGGGAATAATCGCCTTAATTCTTCTTCCTGTTTTTTTGTTGTAAACTTCGCCGTCTCTTTCCTCAGCGTTTTCTTCAAGAAATTTTTCAAGCAAATCGGGATTTATGTTGTAATCTTCGGGATTTATGTCTATAAACACGGGAATGGCACAAATTCTCGCAATTGCTCCGGCAGTTGCAAAAAAGGTGTAAGGCGTTGTCAAAACTTCGTCGTTTTTCTTTACGTCGCAAGCCATTAAACCAAGCACCAATGCGTCCGAACCGGAAGCACAGCCTATTGCGTAATTTGTTTCGCAGTATTCTGCCATTTTTTCTTCAAATGATTGAACGTCGGGACCTAAAATAAAATACTGTTTTTCAAAGATTTCTTTCAATTTAG
>JAMOUY010000300.1 GCA_027067895.1 Acidobacteriota bacterium | reverse complement strand
CGGCCTTTGAGCCAATAGGTTTGCTTGAAGAAAAACTTATAATCAAGAGGGGTGGCCATGAAGACCAGTTGTCAAAGGCTTTTATAGGTATGGACAGATTCAGGGTTTACGCCCTTGAAAAAATTATAAAAAACCCGAATCTTAAAGAGGAATACAGGACACTTGCAGTTAACGAGTTAATAAAAAAATGCGAAATACTTGTAAAGGGATACTCAAAACACGGCAAAGGTGATGTGGCTCAATTTTATGCCGATTTGATTGAAAAATACAAAAATTTATAGACATTTTTTGCGGTTAACGTGTATTCTTTTAATGAGATTCAATTTAAGGAGGATTTTTTATGAAGAAATTTCTGACAATTTTTTGTGTTTTAATAATGGTTTCCGCATATACGTTTGCAGGTGTTGTTTATACCGCAAAAACTTCAACCGAGATAGCTGACCAGAAAGTAAAAGAGCAGATGGAGAATTCGCCTTTTGCAAATATAAACAAGCCGACAACTATGAAGGTTTATGCGGAAGGCAAAAAATTCAGGGTTGAAATAGTAAAGGGCGGCAATATGCTTACCCCGGAAGGGACTATTGTCTTATCCCAAGACGGTAAAATGGCTTACTTTATAAATCCCAAGGAAAAAACTTATTGGGAAATGGACCTTGAACAGTTGAAAAAAATGGGTGAAAGCGCAACCAAACTTATGAAAAAGTTTGCCAAAATGAGGTATAAGGATATTTTTGTTGACGTTGTTGATATGGGAAGCGGAGGCGAAGTTGCGGGATACAAAACCGAGAAGTATAAAATGCTTGTGAAATACACAATGGAAATGAAAATTCTTTTCAAAAAAATTAATTCCGAGATAAAAAGAGAAACAGAAATTTATACCACAAAGTCTCTTGATATGTCGGATTTTGACATGTATTCCTTTTCAAACAGTTTTACTTCCGGAATTCCCGAAATAGATTCTCAGGTTATGTCAAAGTTAAAAGTGATAGGTTTTCCTTTGAAAACAGTGAGTTATCAATATAATGACAAAGGCAAATTACAGTCTATTGCAACGTTTGAGATTGTTTCCATAAAAAAAGAATCTGTGCCTAATTCAATGTTTGTGCTTCCAAAAGGCTATACAAAGGTTGAAAGTCCGATAATGAAAATGGTGGGAGAAACCCAAGTTTCCCCGGCAGGAAATCCGGACAGCACTAATAGTCCTTCCGAAGAAGGGCAGAAAAAGAAAAAATTCAACTTTAAGGATTTATTCTAATGACATGGGTGCAGGCATTTATTCTTGCCCTGATTCAGGGGTTGACGGAATTCTTGCCTGTATCCTCTTCCGGGCATCTTGCCCTTTTCGGAAAGATTTTAGGTCTTAAAAGTCCGGACATTGCCTTTGACGTTGTAATACATCTTGCCACCTTGTTTGCGGTTGTGTTTTATTACCGCAGGGATATTTTTGAAATTGTTGTTTCTCTGTTTAACGGTGAAAAAAGGAAAGAATCCGTTTCCGATTTTGCCAAAAGGCCTTTCAGGTTTTTGTTATTCGGCATAGTTGCCACAATCCCGACTGCGGTTATCGGGCTTTTTCTTAAAGACAAAATAGAAAATCTTCATTCAAATTTGCATGTTGTCGGATTTTGCTTTTTTCTTACGGCACTGTTTCTCTTTGTTGCTTGGGAAATTCAAAAAAAGGGGAAATCAAAAAAACTGCTTGATTTTCCTCTTTATCTGCCGTTTTTAATTGGGATTGCCCAAGGCTTGGCTGTTTTGCCGGGAATATCAAGAAGCGGCGCAA
>JAMOUY010000299.1 GCA_027067895.1 Acidobacteriota bacterium | reverse complement strand
TTGTAAGCGAAGCAGCGGAAAGAGACCTTATCGGATTGAAAGGACACAGAAGCGTAGGCGGAATTAGAGCGTCAATTTACAACGCATTTCCCTACGAAGGTGTTGAAAAACTCGTTGATTTTATGAAGGAATTCAGAAAAAACAACTAAATCAACACTTTAATAAAATTTGCTAACTATTTGAAACTTCCCGAGTTAATTCGGGAAGTTTTTTTATTTCCTCAAAAAGCGATTTAAAGGCTTTAAACCTGTGGCTTATTTTGTTTTTCTCTTCAAGAGGCATTTCGGCAAAAGTCATATTTAACTGCGGATAGAAAAAAATCGGGTCGTATCCGAAACCTTTTTCTCCCCTTAATTCAAACGAAATATAGCCTTCCACCCTTCCCTCTTTGCAGAGAATTATTTTTCCGTTTTTTGCAAGACACGCAACACATACAAACCTTGCGCTTCTGTCTTTTATGCTTTTTAACTCTTTCATTTTCTCCAAAATAATCTTACATTTATCCTTAAAACTTAAAGTTTCGCCCAAATATCTTGCAGAGTAAACACCGGGCTCGCCGTTTAATGCGTCAATTACAAGCCCCGAGTCGTCTGCAATAACCGGCAAATCGGTGTGTTTTGAAAAGAATTCCGCTTTGATTTTGGCGTTGTCTTCAAACGTTTTGCCGTTTTCTTCAACGTCAAGATTGTCCAGTTTCAAGTCTTTCAGACTTAAAATCTCTATTTCGTCATTTTCAACAAGTTTTTGCACCTCTTTTACCTTGTTTTGGTTTCCGGTTGCAAAGAGAATTTTTAACTTACTCATACCCTTCCAAAACCCTTTTTTGAATTTCGCTTAATTCGTTTATTCCTTTAAAGGCAAGGTCAAGTATTTTGTTTAATTCTTCCCTTGAAAATGCGAATTTTTCGGCCGTGCCTTGAATTTCAACTATATTTCCGCTTTCGGTTGCAACAAGGTTTAAGTCAACCTCTGCCTGAGAATCTTCCGAATAGTCAAGGTCAAGCAGAATTTCCCCGTTTACTTTGCCGACAGAAACCGCCGCAACGCTTTCCCTTATGGGATTTTTTGAGATAAGCCCCTCTTTTAAAAGTTTTTTTATTGCAATAGCCATTGCTATGAAAGAGCCTGTGATTGAGGCTGTTCTTGTTCCGCCGTCCGCCTGAATTACGTCGCAATCAATAAGAATTGTTCTTTCGCCCAACTTCTTTCTGTCAACAACCGCTCTTAAAGACCTTCCGATAAGCCTTTGGATTTCAACCGTCCTTCCCGACTGTTTTCCCCTAACCGCTTCCCTTGTGCTTCTTGTGTGGGTTGAGCCGGGAAGCATTCCGTATTCCGCGGTAATCCACCCTTCTCCGCTTCCCTGCAAAAAAGGCGGGATTTTTTCGTCAACATTGGCACTGCAAATCACCTTTGTTTTGCCGAAAGATATTAGGCACGAGCCTGCCGGATGTTCAAGAAATCCGGGGATTACCTCTATTTTTCTCAATTCATCGTTTTTTCTTCCGTTTTCTCTTTCCATCATTTTACTCCTAAGTTTCTTAAATCTATGTGCTCTATTTTGTCAAAGTTTCCTTCCAAAAACCTTTCGCTTAGTTTTCCGAAGTTTTCGGGATAGTCTGTAACGTAAATTTCCGTTCTGTTTTCCCCATCTTTCGGAAGGGAAAAACTTTTTTTCAAAATTTCAAGAATAGGCGTTGCGGAATCCACAAGTTTTATATCGTCTCCCGCAATTTTTCCGATTGTTTTTTTCATAACGGGATAATGCGTACAGCCGAGAATAAG
>JAMOUY010000298.1 GCA_027067895.1 Acidobacteriota bacterium | reverse complement strand
CCTCAAAACTTCAAGCCCGGCAATTCTTCCGGCATCCTTGGTCGCCTGCCTCTGCGCATCGTTAAAGTATGCGGGAACGGTAATTATCGCCTCGGTTATCTCTTCTCCAATATAATCTTCGGCGCTTTCTTTCAAGGATTTCAAGATAAATGCGGATATTTCCTGAGGAGAAAACTTTTCCCCTCTAATTTCAACCCAAGCGTCTCCGTTGTCGGCAGGAATGACTTTGTAAGGCAGTGTATTCAGCATAGACTGAATTTCGGGGGAATCAAATTTTCTTCCTATAAGCCTTTTAATTCCGTAAACCGTGTTTTCCGGGTTTGTAATAGCCTGCCTTTTGGCAATATGCCCAACAAAAATTTCTTTCTTGTCGGTGAAAGCCACAACCGACGGAGTAACTCTTGAACCTTCTTTGTTGGGAACAAGAGTTGGGGTGTTGTTTTCAATAAAACAACAACAACTATTGGTTGTGCCGAGGTCAATACCTAAAATCACGCTCATGGTTATGCCTCACTTTCTTCATTTTCGGAATTTTCTTTGCTTTCTTTCCTAACTTGGTCTTTGGGGTTGATGGCGACCTTTACCTTTGCCGCCCTCAAAAGCCTGTCTTTGTATTTGTATCCCTTCTGATAAACTTCGGTAACCGTGCCGTCTGGCACATCGTCTCTTATTTCCTTCATCATTGCTTCGTGATAGAAAGGGTCAAAAGGCTGACCAATAGGATTAACTTCCTCAACTCCCGCAGCCACCAGTATATCTTTCAAATGCTTTTCAATAAGTTTTACCCCTTCGTAAAATGAATGAAAATCGCTGTTTTCCGGCTCAACCGCAACCGCTCTTTCAAAGTTGTCAACAACATCAAGGATTGACAAAAGAAGATTTGCGTTGCCGTATTTTATTGCATCTTCTTTTTCTTTCTGCGTTCTTTTTTTAAGATTGTCAAAATCCGCGACTTTTCTAATATAAGCGTCTTTCAAACGTGCAACTTCCTCTTTCAATTTCGCAATTTCTTCTTTTGCCTTTTTCAACTCCTCGGATAAATCAACTTTATTGTCTTCATCGTTAACTTCTTCAATTCCTTTTTCTTCAACAACCTCATTTGCCGTCATTTTCTTTTTCTCCTTCTTTTTTTTGCTCATATTTCACCTCTTTATATTTATTTTATAAACATTTGCTCAATAAAAGAATGCGTTACCATTCTCATTAAAGAAATATTTTCTCTGTAATTCATTCTCAACGGGCCCACAAGCCCGAATGCCCCCTTTGCCCCTCCCGGCACGCTGTACGAAGAGATTATGAAACTAAAATTCTCCGCCGGAAAATCAAGGCTAACCGACAATTCGCTGTTTATGTATTCTTCAATTATTTTATAAAGATTTTTCTTTCTTTCAAAATTTTCAATAAGTTTTTTCAAAGTTTTAACTTCTTTTATGTATTCATCGTTTAAAATATTGGATAGTCCCTTAATTATAATTCCGTTTTCTTCCCTGTAAAGGTTGTCAAGGCTTTGATATGCAAGGTTTACAACCCTGTTTGAAAGTTTGTCCAACTGTCCTATTCCGTCTTCAAGGGATTTTAAAAGTTTTTTCTTTATCTCAAACAGAGTCAATCCTGAAAAATTCATGTTTATAAAGTTTGAAGCCGCAACCAAATCATGATATCCCACATTTTTCGGCACCTTTATAACCGCCTCCCGAAACAAATTGTTTGAAGAAACAACCACAACAAGCACTCTCCCCGGGGAAAGCAAAATAAAATCTATTCTTTTTACTTTTGTGGTAAAAAAG
>JAMOUY010000297.1 GCA_027067895.1 Acidobacteriota bacterium | reverse complement strand
GGATTTGAAAAAAGAATTGGAAAAGGCGAAACTTTCAGGCGGCGGAAAGGTTTTTGAGGAAGATTTAAAGGACGGAATAAAACTTGTAATAAGCGAGGAATCGGACTTAAAGGGCAATATGTTGAGAGAAATGGCCGATAACCTTAAAAACGGAAAGGAAAAAACCATTGTGTTTGTCTTTTCCCCAAACGAAAACGGCTGTTCGTTTGTATTGTCCGCAACCAAAGACCTTGCAAAATCCGTTCATTGCGGTAATATTTTAAAAGAGATAGCGCCTATATTTGACGGAAGGGGAGGGGGAAGCCCCACAATGGCACAGGGCGGAGGAAAATTTAAAGGAAACATTTCTTCGGTTAAGGATAAACTTGTTGAGGTGATTAAGGAAAAGATATGAGAAAAATTGTTGCCTTGTTTTTGATTACAATTGTGTTTCCCGCATTTTCACAGATTTACATGTACAAAGACAAAAAGGGAAGGACGGTTATTACCGATGCGCCCAAGGGAAACATAAAGCATTACAAGGTTTTCGGAAGTTCAAAAAGAGGGTGGCAAACTCTTTTTCAAGAAGAAAAAGGCAGGTTGCGAAAACCGACAACGTTTTGATAAACACTCTTGTAAAAAAATACGCAAAAAAGTATAAGGTTGACGAAAGCCTTGTGCACGCTTTGATTAAGGTTGAATCCGATTACGATATTCACGCCGTTTCCCCCGTCGGGGCAAAGGGATTGATGCAGTTGATGGACAAAACGGCAAAACTTTACAATGTAAAAGACCCGTTTGACCCCGAGGAAAACATAAGGGCGGGAGTGAAGCATTTAAAAATGCTTATAGACAAATACAAAGACATTAAAAAAGCGCTTGCCGCATACAATGCGGGAGAAACCGCGGTGGAAAAATATAACGGCATTCCCCCGTATAAAGAGACAAAAAGGTATGTGAAAAAAATTATGGCTTTGTACACGGGAAAGGATTATTCCGTTTACGATACTGCGGAAGAGAAAAAAACAAAGCATAAAACCGTTATTTACAGATACTACGATTCTCAGGGAAGGCTTTGCATTTCAAACGTTTACCCGTCAAACGCAAAAAGGGTTGAGGTTATAAGGTGAAAATTGCCGTCCTTGACATAGGGCCATTTCTTCTTGACGGCGGAAGCATATTCGGTGTTGTGCCAAAATCCCTTTGGGGCAAATACTTTGAGGTTGACCGAAACAACAACATAAAATTGGGTTTAAACTCTGTTTTGATTGAAGACGGAAACAGGAAAATAATTGTTGACGCGGGAATTCCCTCTTCTTCCGAAATTTTGAAAGAAAAACTAAAATCATTGAAAATAACTTGCGAAGAGATAACCGATGTTGTTTTTACCCATCTGCACTACGACCATTGCGGCGGTGCTTTTGAAAAAAGGTATGACACCGTTGTCCCCGTTTTTCCCAATGCTTCAATTTACGTCAACGAGAATGAATTGGAGGACGCGCTTAACCCCGACGAAAGGACTGCGAAGTTTTACAAATCCGAGATAGTTTCCTTTGTTTCAAGATGGCCTGATTTAAAAACCTTTTCCCATTCGGCTAAACTTACCGACAATGTTGAAATTCTTCATGCGCCGGGACATACCGCAGGCCACAGCGTCGTTGTCGCCTATGACGACAGAATGCACTTAATTGCCGGGGATATGTTTCCGACAATGTATCACTTTAAAAAGCCCCATTACATGACCGCTTTTGACGAAAATTTGAGGCAAAACCTAAAAACAAAAAAATATTTCCTTGAAATGCTTTCCAAA
>JAMOUY010000296.1 GCA_027067895.1 Acidobacteriota bacterium | reverse complement strand
ACCAGCAGGATTTTATTGAAAAAGCCATAGATTCGGTTTATTCACAAACATTTGACGATTTTGAACTCATAGTTATTGACGACGGGTCAAGCGACGGGACATGCTATATCCTTGACAAACTGAAAAACAAATACGGATTTAAACTAATCTCTTTCCCTAAAAACATGGGAATAGTTAAAGCACTCAACGAAGGGCTTGCCGTAGCCACAGGAAGGTTTATCGCAAGAATGGACGGAGACGATATAATGCTTCCACAAAGGCTTGAAAAACAGATTGAATTTGCAAAACAGAACCCTGACATTGATTTAATCGGAACAAAGGTTGAAATATTCAAGGAAGCGAAAAAACAGCACATTTACAGGGGTTGCAAACTTAAATCCCTTGACATGGACTTGTCTTCCGCCCTCAAACAAATTGAGGAAGAAACAAAATTAAGCGAAGGGGTAAAGATTTACCAGAAGTGGAACAATTCCCTTTTAACACACGAAGATATGCTTAAAAATCTTTATATTGACTGCCCGATAGTGCATCCGACATTTTTTGCAAAAAAGGAATTTTTTGAAAAACTTAACGGATACGCAGAAACCGAATACGCAGAGGATTACGATTTGGTATTCAGGGCTGTTTTTTCCGGTTATAAACTGGGAAAAGTAAACGAAATTCTGTTAAAGTGGCGCGACCACCAAAACAGGGAAACAAGAACAAACAAAAATTTGAAAAAAGACAAACTTTTCTTTCAAAAGGCATACTTTTTCAAAAACTTTGACAAAAGAAGCAAAAACGGGGTTTACGTAATCGGTGTCGGAAAATTCGGGAAAAAGATAATCGGCGCGCTTAAACACTACGGCGTTGAGGTAAAAGGCGTTTTAGACTTTTCGGGAAAAAGGACAAACGGCGAAGTTAGGGGAATTCCGGTAATTTCGCCAGAAAAAATAGACAGCGAAAGTTATCTCATTCTTGCCTATTCTCTTCACCAAAATCCAACAGAGGAATTAAAGGAATTTTACGAAAAACACGAAAAAAGAATAATTCCCTTTGTGCTTTAACCTGCATTCCGTAAATTTTTCTTGTCAAAAGTAAAATTTTTTTGACTATCCGCACAAACAAAAAACAAAATTTTTCAAAAAATTCAAAAAATTAAAAATTTTCCCAAATTGGCACAAGTAATGCTTTTTATTTAAGCGAATACTTTTTTAGGAGGTAAACATGAAATACTTGTCAGTCTTATTGGTTATCCTAACATTGGGATTCGGGTTTAACTTTAACGTCAACGCAAAAACATTCAAAACCAACGGCAAAACCCAGACGGTAGCGCAAGCGGAAAAAATTAACATCAACACCGCATCTATTGAAAAACTCATGGAATTAAAGGGTATCGGGCCTAAAAAGGCAAAAGCGATTGTAGAATTCAGGAAGAAAAACGGAAAGTTTCAAAAAGTTGAAGACTTAATTCTTGTTAAGGGAATTGGAAAAAAGACGCTTGAAAAATTGAGACCTTTTATTACCGTAAGGTAAAATTCAGGTTTTTAGAGAGTTTTAAAGGATTTCGCCGCTTATCCCCGGGCTCCCCTTCCCTTTCCCCTTTCCCTTCAACAAGGGGAGCCTTAATAAAAAAAGTCCCGACAAAAAGTCGGGACTTTGATTTTTCAAAATTGTTTTTTAACAAAATTAATCAAGGGCTTCAAAAACTATTTCGGCAATATCCTTTGTGTCAACACCCTCAATTTCTTTTTCGTTTACCGCGTCTCTAAGCATTGTCATGCAGAAAGGACAAGCGGTGCAAACCGTA
>JAMOUY010000295.1 GCA_027067895.1 Acidobacteriota bacterium | reverse complement strand
CCTTGGAATTTTTTTTACAAATTTTTATCCAAAACAAGAAAAAAAACTTTATTTTTAAAAAATTTTTTCCTATACTTTAATCAAAGATTTAGGATGATTATATGAAGGAAAACAACAAAATTTTCGTTTTATTTTTTTCATTTATTTTTCCATTGAGTTTAATTTCTTGGGCAATTAGGGATATTTTACCCAAAAAACTCAAAGTCGTGGAAACCGAAGGGCTGTTGTTTAATGCGATTTTTCTGCTTGCGATAATCCTTTTAAAATACCTGAGTATGATTCCTTTGTTGGGCATTGCCTTTGATTTTTTGTTTTATATCGTTATATGGCTTTACATACTCCTTTTAATTGCAATTTTAATTTTTAAAAGCGGGAATGTTTTCAGAGAAATACCGTTTATAACCTTTTACGCCGAAAAATTAGCGGGGAACTAATATGTATTGTCAAAACTGCGGGGCAAAAATCCCTAATCCAAAAGCAAAATTTTGTCCTTCATGCGGGTCGCCCGTAATTCACAAAAAAAAGACAAGCCCGATAATAGACGCAATAATCTTAGGGGTTATAATTGTTCTTTTCATCTTTGCGGTGATAAAGATAAGCGAATTGATTACGGATTATAAAATGGGGAAAATATACGGCAAAAATGCAAACATGCGTACAAACATAGAAAAATTCCAAAGCCCCGAACTGCCGCCGGAAGTAAGAGCACCAAATCCGGGGGGGGAATCATCGGCAAAAACATTAAATACTCCGAAAAACAAACTTGAATCGGAAATCAAACAAATTTTAAAGGGAATTAGCGGAGAAATCTTGGTTTTTTACAACAAAAATTTAGGCGGGTACGAAGTGGACGTAACCGTTTACCACAACAATTCCCTAACTACCCGCAATTACCTTGATTATTTCGGGAAAATACTTTCCCTTTGCTACGGAAACCCGAAAAGCAACGTTAAATTTGTAGTTTGCAAGGTAAAAGAAAAAGACAGAATAAAACTTTCAATAGCACTTGGCGCAGCAGCAGCCTCAAAAATTCCCCCTTACAGTTGGGAAATTTTCGGCAACAATACAACCGCTTTAATCAGATGGATTAAAAAACACGAAACAGAAACAACTGTTGCAAAACTTACCATGTGTAGATTTTACAATAACTTGTAATTACAATGACCTGAAAGCAAAAAACTTTGAACAATCAATATGTCCCATAACCGACGGTGTTTCTTCCCCGTCAATTAAAAATTTCACTTTTTTGTAATTGGAAGAAAGAGATAAAACGGTTTTTACAACAGATTTAATAAAAATCCTCTCTCCCCTTACTCCGCCAATTGAAGAATGAGACTTGTTTTTGTGCAAGTCAATATAAACTATTCCTTTATAGATAAAAACATCTTTAAACTCTATGTTTTCCGGGACAGTTGGCTTTAACTTTGAAACAGGGCCCAATTTAAGGCTTCTTAAAACCTGCTTTATCATTGCGGAATTTTCCCCCAAATCAAAAACCTTTCTCGTTTCGGATTTTAAAGAATTGTAATACGGGCTGTAAAAATATAAGTTTACAACTTTAAATTTCAATTCTTTCTGCTTATCTTGACTTATAGTTTCGGAATCCTTTTCTTTGTCTTTCTTGTTTACACGGATATTTTCCAAATTAGCGGACTTTTGTTCTTTGTTAAAGTCGCAGAAAACAGACGAAAAAATAATGAGCAGGCATATACCGAAAAGAAAAAACTTACTCTTCATTGCTTTTTTCCGCCAAATCCTTCATTCTGTATTCGTAGTAAAGTTTGTATCTGTCAACACTGTTGGCAATAACGTTTACTATTCTATCCTGATACCATTCGGTTTTAAGTTTTGCCTCTTCAACACGATTGGAAATAAATCCCACTTCAACCAAAACTCCGGGCATATCAAGTCCTTTTAAAACAACCAGAGGCGCCTGTTTCACTCCCCTGTCCCTTATTCCCATCAGTTTGTTCAATCCTTCCTGAATGTATTCTCCAAGTTTTTCGCTGTCTTTTATATACTCTCTTTGAGCCATATCCCAGAGGATAAAAGAAACGGGAGCGGAAGAACTCTCCGTCTTGCTTTTTCCGCCTTTTCTGCTTATTTGCCTGTTTTCAAAAGCAATCGTATCGGAAACCTGTCTGTACCCGCCAAGGCTTAAAATATACGTTTCCGCGCCGCTTGCTCTTCTGTAAGATGCGTTTAAGTGAATTGAAATAAACAAATCCCCGTTGTTTGAGTTTGCTATTCCCGGCCTGTCTTCAAGAGGGACAAATACGTCGGTATACCTTGTCATAACAACCTCGTATCCCCTTTTCTGCAACTCTTTGGCAAGTTTAAAAGCAATTTTCAGGGCTATGTCTTTTTCAAGAGTTCCGCTTTTGCCTACGGCGCCTTCATCTTCCCCGCCGTGTCCCGGGTCAATAATTATTTTTTTAATGGTATGCTTTGTGGCATCCAATTCGGTTGCGGCTTTGTTCAGATTATCGGCTTTGGGATTGTAAAAATCCTTTGAGTAAAAATAAACCTTCAATTCGTCAAAGTTTCTGTCAAAAAATGCGGAAACCTTGTCGGTTTTTTCCGTCAAATCAAAATCTATTTCTGTTTTTCTTCCGATAAATTTTACGTCGGAAACTCTGAAAAAAGCGCTTGAAATTTCTGCAAGTTTTTCCTTTTCAATGTTAAACCTTGCATCAACCGTCAAGAAAGCCTTGCCGTCGGCGGTTATAAGCGAATATTTGATTTTTGCGGGGCATTTAAAAGTTAAAATCGCATAAGGCTCGGTTTCCTTTAAAGAAAAATTTATTTTAGCAGGCTTGCGTCTTCCGACCACAAAAGTGCCGGAATTTTCGTCATAGCCTACAACCTTGTTTATCAACCTCGGCAAACCTTTAAGCAGAAAATCATATCTTAAATAAATCTTTCCGTTTCTGATTAAAATATCCACCGGAATAATTATTCGTTTAGGAGGCCTAAAATCAGGTTTTTTCTTTTCTTTTTCATCAACATAAAGTTTTGTGGACTTTATTAAAAAATGCCTTAAATCAAGAAAAAACTCATTGCCGTCAATTGATATTTTATAGCCTGTTGAAGAAACTTTGCCATATTTGAGGCCAGCCTGTTTTAAAGGATTGAAAATAGATTCAAGCGAAAAATAAGGCGTGTCGTTTTCAATAAAATAATCAAGATAGAAAATTTTTCCGTTTACCAAAAAGGCAAAGTTTTCAGGCCATCTGCTTTCTTCCGTATCAGTTTGAACTTCGGTTTGTATCGTAGTCTGTTCAGCCGTCTTTTCGTTGTCTGTATCCGATTTTTCCGTATTTTGCGCAAAAACGGAAAAAGTTAAAAGAAAAAGAAACACAAAAGCCAAAGCCTTTAAGGTATGCCTTTTCGCCATCAAACCGCCTTCCTTAAAAATTTTTCTACCTTTATTATAACAGCATTATTTAAAAACATCGTTTAATGTTTTTAGCGCACAGAATTCACCGCACATACTGCATACGTTTTCGTTTTGAGGCTCAATTTCCCCTCTCATCTTCCTTGCCGTTTCTTCGTCTATACACTCTTTAAACATTCCTTCCCAATTCAATTCTTTTCTATACTTGCTCATTCTGTAATCCCATTCCTTTGCGCCGGGAATTCCCTTTGCTATATCAGCAGCATGCGCCGCTATTTTGCTTGCAATAACTCCGACTTTAACATCTTCCACGGTGGGAAGCCTCAAATGCTCGGCAGGGGTAACATAGCATAGAAAATCGGCACCGCTCATTGCGGCAATCGCTCCGCCTATTGCTGCGGTAATGTGGTCGTAGCCCGGGGCGACATCTGTTACAATCGGGCCTAAAACATAGAAAGGCGCCCCGTTGCATAATGTTTTCTCTATTTTCATATTTGTTTCAACTTGGTCTAACGGAACGTGTCCCGGACCCTCAATCATTACCTGCACTCCGTTTTCAACAGCGTACTGCGCAAGTTCTCCAAGAATTATCAACTCCTGAATCTGCGCCCTGTCTGTCGCATCTTCAATTGCCCCCGGCCTCATTCCGTCGCCCAAACTGATTGTCATCTCATACTTTCTGCATATTTCAAGCAGTCTGTCAAAATGCTCGTATAAAGGATTTTCCTTTTCGTTTAAAACCATCCACTCAATTAAAAGCGAGCCGCCTCTTGACACCACGTCGGCAAGCCTTCCCTGTTTTTTCATTCTTTCAACGGATTCCATTGTAATTCCGCAGTGAACGGTAATAAAATCAACTCCGTCCTTCCCGTGCTGTTCTATCGCTTCAAAAATGTCGTCGGCGGTAAGTCTCATTATTGTGCCTTTGTGTTTGCCTGCCTTTAAAAATGCCTCGTAAACCGGCACCGTGCCCACCGGGACAGGGGAATTTTTCACAACCTGCAACCTTGTTTGCCTTGCTTTGTCTCCGGTTGACAAATCCATAACGGCATCTGCGCCGTATTTAACCGCAATCCTCAACTTTTCAAGTTCCTCTTCTATGTCTTCGTGGTCCTGAGATGTGCCTATGTTTGCGTTTACCTTAATTCTCAAACCCTTGCCTATTGCACACGGTTTTTCAAGGGTTTTAAGGTTGTTGTGGGGCACAACTACGGTTCCTTCAAGAATTCCGCTAACTATATGGTCAAGGTGGACATTTTCCAACTCCGCCACCTTTTTCAAAACATCTGGAATGTTTCCTTTTTTAAGTTGTTCAATTATGCTCATAAGTTTACTCCTTTCTATCAGCCGAACAATGTTATATTCGGAAAGTTCAATTTTTCAAAGATTATCTGCGTTTTAAATCTATCAACAACGTCGGGCTTAACGTCTTTGCCCAAAGAATTTACAAGCGATTCAACCTCGGCGTCAACCTCGTCTTTAACATCGCTCAAATCGTTGTTTAGAATATCAAAAATTCTTTTCGTTGCAAACTCCAAAATAGTATCCAATTCCCTTTCAGCGTCTTCAAGGGTCAATTCATTTGACTTTGATTTTACGGACAAAAGTTTTTCCTCAACTTCTTTTGCAATTTCGCTTAATGCAGGATGGCACTTGGAAAGGGAAGATATTATTTGGTCAATTCCCGAAGTTATAAAATCGGCTTCGCTTTCCCCCGAGACAAGGTATGAGCCTGTCCCTTTTCTTTTGTATTCTTCCCAAACTTCGCCAATATAATCTTCAACATGGGTTAGAAAGTAAATTCTCGCGGATTTTCTCTTTCTTTTTTTCTTTTTTTCAAAAAACCTGTCAATTCCCCTGAAAACAACCTTCAAAGGCGCGCCTTCCTCGTAAAACCTTTCCACAACGGCAAACTCCTCCGGGGAAAGAAGCAGAGCCTTGTCCCTTTTTAAGGCAAAATAGCACTCCACTTTGTCAAAGTATTCTTCAAACGGCGTGTTTTCTTTGTTGCACATCAGTCTTTGTTTTTTTCAAAAAGTATTCTAAGCCCTTCAAGGGTAAGTTTTTCGTCAATTATGTCAATCAATTTGCACTCTTTTGCAATAACCTTTGCAAGCCCGCCGGTCGCAACTACTTTTGCATTAGGCAGTTCGTCAAGCATTCTTCTTAAAACCTCGGAAACAAGCCCAACATAGCCGAAGAAAAGGCCCGACTGAATGTTTGTTACCGTGTTCTTTCCTATTGCGGATTTCGGCCTTCTAATTTCAACCTCGGGAAGTTTTGCCGCTTTTTCAAAAAGGGAAAAGGCGGAAATCTTTAAGCCCGGTGCGATTGCGCCGCCCAAAAACTCGTTCTTCTCGCTAATTGCGTCAAAGGTTGTGGCAGTCCCGAAATCCACAACAATTAAAGGCGCTTCATACTTGTTTATTGCCGCAACGCAGTCAACAATTCTGTCGGCACCGACTTCGGACGGGGTTTCAACCATTAAGGCAAGCCCAGTCTTTATTCCCGGCTTTACAAAGAGAGGCTTGATTTTAAAGTAATTCAGAGACATGAAGTAAATAACCTCTTCAAGAGGCGGGACAACGCAGGACACGATTATGTTTTTTACTTCGCGGTAATCAATTCCCTGCAAGGACAAAAGGTTTCTAACAAGAATTCCGTATTCGTCCATTGTTTGGTTAATGTTTGTTGTAAGCCTGAAATCCATAACAAGTTCGGAATTTTTGAAAACCCCGATTGTTGTGTTTGTGTTTCCTATGTCAAGTGCTAAAAGCATAACTCACTCCAATCTAAATTCGTTATCAAGTTGCTTATAAAATGATAGCAGAATTTCCGCCCTTTGTTTACCGAGTTTTTTGGCAGTCTCGGTGTGAAAGCCTTCAACAATTTTAGGCACCAATTCCGCCCACTTTAATCCCCTTTTAACAATCCCATCGGTGTCTATTCCGCCGAAAGACCCCGCAATTGCAAGGGAATGTGTTAAGGACAAGGCACCCACCTTTGTCAGTTTGTCGGCATCCCACAAAATTTTTCCCTCAATACACCTGTCTTTGCCGTCCTTAAACAATCCCACATGGTTTTTTATCGCATCGGCTACATGCTCAATTTCTCTATCCGAAAAATCACCAATCTTTCTTAAAATGTTTTTTGACATTTCCGCGCTTTTTATTCCGTGGTGTTTGGTTTTTCCCTCTTTCACAAAGAAACTTTTTCCAATATCGTGAAGGTAGCATGCGGCAACGATTACTTTCAAATTTCCGCCTTCATGCCTTTGCAGATACTTGCCGTGCTTTACAACAGAGATAACATGCTCAAACCTGTAATCAAAGGGAATTCCTCCCGATGTAAGTTTCCACAATGCCGCCGCTTCTTTCTCGGTTTTTTCCCTTAAAATTCCTTCAAGGTAATCTTCCCAATGAAACCTGTTATTCATTTTCTTCCCTATGGATTATTGTAGTTGTTGCCTGATTTGTCGGCATAATGACAACCTCGTTTATTTGGACGTGTGGCGGCCTTGTTGCGGTGTAAAGTATTAAATCGGCAATATCTTCGGGATACAAAGGCGTTAATCCTTTGTAAACATTTTTGGCCTTTTCTTTGTCTCCCTTAAACCTGACGATTGAAAACTCGGTCTCAACAAGTCCCGGTGCA
>JAMOUY010000294.1 GCA_027067895.1 Acidobacteriota bacterium | reverse complement strand
TTTGTTTGCCTTTATTCCCTCAATTGCAAACCTTGTGCAGGTGCAGGTTAATACCTTTATGAGTTATTTCGGGAAAACAATGGCAGACTTGTCGGGAGATATGCTTGCGACATATAAGGCCATAACCGTGCTTGGAAACGGATTTATTCTTACTGCAATGCTTTGGGGAAGTATGGTTTCCTTTTTGATAAGAAAAAACCTTAAAGGTTTTGTTTTGGTAAATTCAATCATAATTGTTTTTACCCTCACGGGGATAATTCATTCGGTAAATCCCGACGGAAGTATCTATCTTCCTTCTTTTGAACTTAATTATTCCGCATACATTGCGTTGGGGTATTTGATTTTTACCGTATTGACGGTTTTTATGCTAAAAACGGAAAGCAACGAATAAATGAATAAAGAGATTTTGCTAAAAAAATCGGTTATTTTTTCTGGGGTATTTTTCATAGCCCTGCTTTTAAATACATTTCCCGCCTTAATGACGGAGTTTCAGTCTTTTTTCTCAATGAGTGTGGGAAAATCCGGAATTATTCCGTTTTTCAGTTCGGCAGGTACTATTTCCGCAAACATTATTGCAATTTACCTGCTTGCGAAAAAGGGAACGAAAGTTGGGTTAAAAGCGGGTTTTTTTACGGCTTTTTTGGGACTTTCCCTTGCTTCGTATTTGAATTTTTATTCTCTTCTTGCGGGAATTTTCTTTCTTTCAATGACTTTCGGGCTTATTATGACTTCCCTTGCGACAACCTATTCCCATCTTCCCTTAAAGCACCAGAATTTTTCAATGTATCATGCCTTTTTTGGTATAGGCGGGCTTGTTGCGCCGTTTGTGGTAAAGTATTTTTTAAGCAGGGGATATACATACAACTATGTTTATCTAAGTTATTTTTCGGTTTTCTTTATTGTTGTTTTGCTTTTTTACCTAAACCCGTTTGAAAACTACAAAACCGAAGGGTATTCCTTTGCGGATTTAAAGAAGGCGCTTCTTGAAAAAAGAATTGTTGTCCTTGTTTTTCTTCTTGCGTTTTATGCCGCAAGCGAGATGTCGGTTGTTGTGTGGACCGGGAATTTTTACAAATCCGTCCACAAAATTGGAATAGAGAAGTATTCAATGGTTTTGTCGTTGTTTTGGCTTGTTTTTACAATAAGCAGGTTTTTCGGAAACTGGAAGATAATGAAACTGGGCGTTGTAAGAAATATAAGGCTTATGTCGGTGCTTACCGTTATGGTAATAATTCTAATGCTGACACTGCCGTTTAAGTATTCGGTAATCTTTTTCGGATTAACCGCTTTTTTTATGGCAACCCTGTTTCCTTCGCTTCACTTTCTGATAAACTATGTTGCCGACGACAATATCAAGGGTCCCGTTAACGGATTTCTATTCCTTGCCGTTTCAATTGTTGGAATGTTTTTTGTCCCTGTTGTTGGTGTTGTCGCAGGTCTTAACATTTTCTATGCATTTGGTATAATTCTTCTGCCCTTTGTTATTCAGGCAATTTTGTTGCCTGTTGTTTGCAAAGAAAATGTAAAAGTGTGAGAGGTGAGTTATGCTTCTATTGAAAAACTGCTATGTTGTTGCAACCTTTGACGAAAATTTAAGCGAGTTTAAAAACAGGGATATTCTTATAGATGGCAATGTAATCAAAAAAATAGGGCAAAACATTGAGTTTGAAGGTGCGCAGATTATTGACTGTTCAAACCTTGTGATTTTGCCGGGGCTTGTTAACACCCACCATCACTTTTTTCAGGTTTTAACGAGAAACTATCCCCCGGTGCAGAATGCAAAACTATTTGACTGGCTTGTAA
>JAMOUY010000293.1 GCA_027067895.1 Acidobacteriota bacterium | reverse complement strand
TTGCGTAATTGACGGAAAATTCCGTTCCTTTGGATTTGCCGTCCCAGAAGGCAATGATTAAATCTGCGTTTTCAACAATTTGCCTGTTTCTGATTAGCCCTGCTCCTTTTCCGTATCTTTTCCAATCAGGTTTGAAAATCTTTGTTTCAATTCCGTTTTCTTTCGCGTATTTTTCCGCTAATTTGTCCGCTCCCTTTGCCCCGCCCGATATTATTGTTTCGCATTTTTCTTTGTATTTGCCCAGAGTGTCTTTAAGCAATTGATAATTGTTGAAGTTTCTTGAACCTATGACGGCGATTTTCATTTTCCCTCCTTTTTAGGTTTGAAATATTCTATGTTTGCCCAAAGCCATTGGTTTTTGTTTTTGTCCCAAATTAAAATCAAAACTCCGTTTTCTTCTATTTGCGTGCAGTGATAAATTACGGTTTCCTCTTTTTTGTATCCGTAATCTTTGCCTGTTTCGGCGTTTGAAAAAGCAAGTTTTTGGTTTCTCATTGTTTTTTCTCCCTGTTTTCAAGAATTTTTTTAAATTTTTCCTTTATGAATTTTTCTCTTTTTTCAAATTCTTTTCCGTGAAAGATTGGGCGGGAATGCATAAGCAGGTGGTAATGGGTTATTTCGTGAATGTAGGTGCTTATGATTTCCTCTTCGCTTCTGAAAGAGTTGTCGGGATTTTTTAGAAAAATGTCTATCCCTTCAACCTGTCCTTTGAAAAATTCGTGGAAGGAAAGTTGGCCTAAAATCAGGAATTTTCCTTCTTTTTTGCATTGTTCAAACAAAAAAAGTTCAACAAACGGAAGTTTAAGGAATTTTAGAAATTTTTGATGAATTGAATACAAATTCTTTTTGAAAACAAGCAATTCCCCTTGGGACAATACGGGCATTGTTCCTCCCTTTCTCGTAAAAACGGTTAATAGGACAAAAAACCTGTTAAATTTTTTCGCCGGATTGTTTTTTCGGATTTTTGCCGTGAAGCGTTTTTAGTTTAACGCTGTTTGGATTTTTTTTCAAATTATTTTTTCAAAAAGTTGTAAAATAGAATAAATATTTTATTTTCGGGAGTTTTTATGCAAAAAGATAATACGTTAAAACTTTCCATTGCCGCTTTGGGGGTGGTGTTCGGGGATATAGGAACTTCGCCTCTTTACGCTATAAAGGAGTGTTTTTACGGAGAATACGGAATTTCGGTTAGTCCCGAAAACATTCTCGGGGTTTTGTCTTTGATTTTCTGGGCTCTGACTTTGGTTGTTTCGGTTAAGTATCTTTCTTTTGTGTTGAATGCGGATAACAACGGAGAGGGCGGGATTATCGCTTTGACTTCTTTGGTAAATCCGCGGGATACGAAAAGAAAAACAAGAAACAGAATGATTTTGCTTGGAATAGGGATTTTTGCCGCATCCTTGCTTTACGGGGACGGAATGATTACCCCGGCGATTTCGGTTATGAGTGCCTTGGAAGGGCTTGAAGTTATAACTGACAAGATGACGCCTTTTGTTATTCCTTTGACAATAGTTATTCTGCTTGTCCTTTTCTTTTTTCAGAAAAAAGGGACGGCGAAAGTCGGCAGTTTTTTCGGTCCAATAGTTTTTGTATGGTTTATTGTGCTTGCATATTTGGGCGCAGTTCATCTTTGGGGAAATTTTTCGGTTTTTAAGGCAATAAACCCTTTTTATGCCGTAAAGTTTTTTGCGTCAAACAGCCTTCACGGTTTTATGGTTTTGGGTTCTGTTTTCCTTGTTGTTACGGGAACGGAAGCGCTTTACGCGGATATGGGGCATTTCGGAAAGAAACCTATCAGGCTGACGTGGAGTTTTGTGGTTTTTCCCGCTTTGCTTTTAAATTATTTCGGACAGGGCGCTTTGCTTTTGAAACATCCTGAGTATGTAAAAAATCCGTTTTTCTCAATGGTGCCTCAATCTTTTTTAATTCCCATTGTTATTTTGGCTACAATGGCGACAATAATTGCTTCCCAAGCGGTAATAACAGGCTCTTTTTCTTTGACAAGGCAGGCTATTGAAATGGGTTATCTGCCGAGGTTAAAGGTTGTTCATACTTCCGCGTCTCAGGAAGGACAGATTTATGTGCCGGTTATTAACTGGATTTTGATGGTTGCAACCATTGGGCTTGTAATCGGGTTTAGGTCTTCCACAAAACTTGCCGGTGCATACGGCGTTGCGGTAACTTCCACAATGCTTGTAACAACCCTGTTGTTTTTCTTTGTGGCGATTGAAAAATGGAATTGGAGTGTGAGAAAAGCATTGCTTATATGCGGACTTTTTGCAGTTGTTGATTTGGCGTTTTTCTTCGCCAACGTAAGTAAAATTATGCACGGCGCATGGTTTCCGCTTCTTATAGGTGCGTTGTTTTTCACAATTTTGTCAACATGGAAGAAGGGAAGAGCCGTTTTGTATGAAAAGTATAAGGCGGGAGTGGTAAAACTTGACGAGTTTAAGGATTCCGAAATGTTTAAAGACGCGGTGAAGGTTAGAGGAGACGCGTTTTTCTTGGCAGGCACCCCGGAAGTTGTGCCTAAGGCCTTGCTTCACAATGTTGAGCACAACAAGGTTTTACACTCTCAGATAATACTTCTGCATTTTAAAACCGAAAATGTGCCGAGAGTGCCCAACAGCGAAAAGATAGAAATCAAGGATTTGGGCTCGGGATTTAGATATGTTGTCGCAAGGTTCGGATTTATTGAGGACAAAAGTTTTTCAAATACCGTTTCTTTGATTAAGGCTAACGGACTCAACATTCACCTTGACGATATAAGCGTTTTTCTCGGAAAGGAGAAATTGATTCTGACGGATGAAAAGAGTATGCCGTTATGGAGAAAAAGGCTTTATTCCGGTCTTTCCAATCTTATGGTTGACCCAATCGTTTACTTTAACATCCCTGTTAAGGATGCGATTGAAATAGGAGTTCCTCTTGAATTGTAATCGGAATTTTTGTTTTATAATTTTTGATTGTTTTTTTAATGTATAATTTAATTGCAATGTTTTTTCTTAAAGTGGGAGATTAGATGCATAAAACAAAAAAAATACATTCGGGCAGTTTGACGCTGTCTCTTTCTTATGCCCTTGACCTTGCCGAGCCGTATCTTGTAAAACATCAGCAAAGGGTTGCCTATATCGTTTGGAGAATGGGGGAGTACGGCAAGATTCGTTCCAAACAATTAAGGGATATTTTTCTTGCAGCATTGTTTCATGACATCGGTGCATTTTCCATAAAGGAAAAAAAGGCTTTAAAAACATTTGAATTGGATGATGCTGAGACCCACTGCATCAGAGGCTATCAATTGCTTTCCAATAATTTTTGGCTTACAAAGGTTGCCGGAATAGTTAGGCATCATCACCGCAGTTGGAGTGAATGGAAAAAGAAAGCGGATACAATTAATCAAGATATAGTTTTAGGTTCTCAGTTGATAAACCTTGCCGATTATGTTGAAAGACTTATTGACAGAAACATTTTTATTCTTCACCAAAGCGAGCATATAAGAAAAGAAATTGCATCTCTTGTGTCAAAGCAGTTTCACAAGTATGTTGTGGATTTGTTTCTTGATGTTTCCGAGAGGGAAGAATTCTGGCTGACAATGAATTCCCCCTGGCTTACCGATTTGCTTTTAAAAGAAGGCCCTTTGAAAAACGAAGAGATAAAATTTTCGGTTTTATTGCCTGTGTCCGAACTTTTCAGAAACGTAATTGACTTTCGTTCAAGATTTACCGCGACACACTCGTCGGGCGTTGCCGCTGCGGGGAAAAAACTTGCCGAAGTTATGGGATTTACGAAAAGAGAGAGGGAACTTCTTGAAATAGCGGGAAATTTCCACGATTTGGGAAAACTTGCCATACCCGATTACATACTTGAAAAACCTAATGATTTAACCGAAAAAGAAATGCTTATAATGAGAAGCCATGTTTTTTACACCTTTTCTATTTTAAGTTCGGTGGAAGGGCTTGAACGAGTTGCCGAATTGGCAGGCTATCACCACGAAAGACTGGACGGTTCGGGTTATCCCTTTCATTTGACGGAAGATTCCATCTGTATCGGTTCAAGAATTCTTATGGTTGCGGATTTGTTTACCGCTTTGATTGAGGTAAGGCCTTATAGGTCGGGAATGGATAAAAGAGAAGTTAAAGCGGTATTAATGGATATGGTAAGAAACAGACAAATTGATGAAAATGTCGTAAAAACTCTTTTTAACGAATACGATGAGATATACAATTACGTGTTGAAGAAGCAGGAAGAAACTCAGAAAGAATATAAGGAAAGATTTTCCCCTTTGGAAAAATAGTTGAATTAATTGCAATTGTTTGTCTTTAAAACCTGCCTTTCGGGATATGTTTTTCTGATATAATTGACAGGCAAAGAAGTTTAAAGAGGTGTTATGAGAATAGGAATTGCGCAAATAAACCCGATTGTTGCGAATTTTGAGTATAACTTTTCAAAAATTGAAAAATTTACAAAACTTGCAAAGGAAAAGCAATGCGATTTGGTCATTTTTCCCGAGTTAAGTTTATGCGGCTATATTCCGGAAGATTTAATTTTTCAGAAAGACTTTATTGCCAACACGGAAATCTACCTTGAAAAAGTAAAACAGTTAAGCAATATTACGCCTATACTTTTGGGATTTGTTTTGAAAAACGAAGGAAAGGGCAAGCCGTTTTTCAATGTTGTAGGCTTTTTTCAAAACGGAAGGTTGGAGCATATCTACAAAAAACGCCTTCTTCCCAATTACGACGTTTTCAACGAAAAAAGGTATTTTGAAGAGGGAAACGAAACTTTTGTTTTGAATTTGAAAGGAAAAAAAATCGGCATAACTGTCTGCGAAGACGGCTGGAATACCGAATTTTCCCCGTCATACGGACTTTACCCCGTTGACCCTGTTGAGGAAACGGCAAAAGAAGGCTGCGACATTATTCTAAACATTGCCGCTTCCCCGTTTTACTACAAAAAGGTTTATTTAAGGGAAACCATGTTTTCCTCAATCGCAAAAAAATATAAAAAGCCTTTGGTTTTTATAAATCAGGCAGGCGGGGTTGACGGAATAATATTTGACGGAGATTCCTGTATATTTGATTGCGAAGGAAAAATTGTCAAAAAGGCAAAAAGGTTTGAGGAAGACTTTATTGTTTGGGACACAGAAGAAATAGGAGAGGGAAGTTTTCCCGTTGAGGAAAACGAAAACAAACTTATTTTTGACGCATTAACTACCGGAGTGAGGGATTTTATAAACAAAATCGGGGCGAAAAAGGTGCATCTCGGATTAAGCGGGGGAATAGATTCCGCCCTTGTGGCTGTTATTGCAAAATACGCTTTGGGCAGGGAAAACGTTTTGGGCATTATGCTTCCTTCCCCCTATTCAAGCGAAGGAAGTATTAAAGACTCTGTCAAACTTGCCGGAAACCTTGGGATTAACCTTGAAAAAATTGAAATAACCCCGTATTTTGAGGTTTTAAAATCTCAACTTCCTTCAAAAATAGGGGATTTGAAAGACATTACCGAGCAGAATATTCAGGCAAGGCTCAGAGGCTTAATTCTAATGGCTTACTCAAACAACAACTATTCAATTCTGCTGAATACCGGCAACAAATCCGAACTTGCAGTGGGATATGCGACTTTATACGGGGATATGTGCGGGGCGCTTTCTGTAATCGGAGACGTTTACAAAACAAGCGTTTATTCCCTTGCGGAGTGGATAAATTACGTTTACGGAGAAATAATTCCGAAAGAGATAATTAAAAAGCCCCCTTCGGCAGAGTTAAAGCCGGGGCAAAAAGACCAAGACTCTCTTCCCCCCTATCCCGTGCTTGACGCGATTTTAGAGGATTACATTGAAAACTGCAAATCCGAAGCCGAGATTTGCGAAAGAAGAGGCTTTGATATAAAACTTGTGGAAAAAGTAATCTCAATGGTTCAAAAATACGAGTTTAAGAGAAAACAGGCACCGCCGGTTATAAAAATAACTTCAAAGGCTTTTGTAAGCGGTTTCAGGTTTCCCATAACGTCTAAACTAAAAGGATAAATTTAGGGAGGGGATATGGACAGTTTAAAGGGAAAAACAACTTTGATAACAGGAGCAAGCGCAGGAATAGGAAAGGCAACGGCATACGCATTTGCAAAGGAAGGCTCAAATCTTGTTTTAATAGCAAGAAGAATTGAAAAACTTGAAGAGATAAAAAATGATTTGGAAGACACATACGGGGTTAAGGTTTTTATAGACAAAGTTGACGTATCGGACTTTGAAGATTGCAAGAGATTTTTTAACTCAATTCCCGAAAACCTGAAAACCCCCGACATCCTTGTAAACAACGCAGGTCTTGCCTTCGGAATGGAAAAGTTGATTGAAAAGCCTATTGAAGACATAGAAAAGATGATAGACGTTAACGTTAAAGGCTTTATTTACATAACCAATTTGTTTGTTCCTCTTATGGTTGAAAGAGGAAGCGGGACGATTGTTAATGTAGGCTCAATTGCCGGAAGAGAGGTTTATCCCGGCGGAAACGTTTACTGTGCCACAAAACACGCGGTTAAGGCTTTGTCAAGCGCTTTAAGGATTGAACTTGTTGACACCCCTATCAGAGTTATAGAAATTGCACCGGGACTTGTTGAGACCGAGTTTTCAATCGTCAGGTTTAAGGGAGACAAAGAAAAGGCCAAAAATGTTTACAAAGGATTAACGCCTTTGTATCCCGAAGATATTGCCGATTTAATACTTTATACCGCAACAAGGCCGCCACACGTCCAAATAAACGAGGTTGTCATTATGCCGACAAATCAGGCAACAACCACAATAATCCATAGGGAAGAAAATGAATAACAGGTTTCATTGGGAAGATTACCTTGAAGGAATTTTAAGGGAAAAAACCGAGAAAGAAGCGGCGGCATTGTGGAAACTTACATCGGGAGGAATTCCATTTGATTACAGGTTTGAGCATGTTATCTCTGTTGTAAAGCACGGCAAGTATCTGCAAAGGCATGAAGGCGGAAATTTGAAAGTAATCGTTGCCGCATGCTACCTTCACGATATTGGAAAAAGTTTTTTTGTGAAAGAGGGAAAAACCAAACACCACGGAATAAA
>JAMOUY010000292.1 GCA_027067895.1 Acidobacteriota bacterium | reverse complement strand
TTGAACCTGCCACAAAATTCTGGCCTGCCGAAGAATACCATCAAGACTATCTTGACAAAAACCCCAACGGCTACTGCCACGTAGATTTATCTGTTTTTGAATAATTTTTGTTAAATTTTTAGGCAAAAATTTAACAAATTTAATAATATTGCTTTGAAATAAGCAGCCAACTTTTTGTAAAAAAGTATCGTCTAAAAGTATTGATAATGATTACAAAGAGATTGATTTTGTTAAGTGTAAAATTTTTGTAAACTAAAATGAAGAAAAGCCTTTAAAGGAGAGGAAGAATGCTTCGTAAATGTTTGTGGATTTTGCTTTTTTTTCAAACAGCGGTTTCCGGTTTTTCAATGGTTGCAAACCCTTTTTTGAGACAGGTGAAACAGCCTGACGGAAAAGTTGTTAACGTTAAGTATGTGGGAAATGAGTTTGAACATTATGTGATTGACGAAAGCGGCGATGTGCTTGTTAAAGATTCAAAAGGATTTTGGAGAAAAGGCGACAAAAATTCTTCCTCTCCCTTTGTTAAATTTGGTAAGAAACAAATTCAAAAGATTGATAAGATTACCGCTCAAATTTCTCTTTTGAGTTTTATTAAATCAAAGGAAAAGGCATTGTTTTTAAAAAAAGTTAGTTCATCTTTTGTAGATAGTAAGATAAAACAGAATAATACACACCCTGTTTTAATTATACTTGTTGAGTTTTGGGATTTTTCCCACGTTGGCACGGAAGAACAAGATTGGGCAAATGCTTTTTTCGGCAATTCTGGTAAAAGTGTTAAAACTTATTATAATGAAACTTCGTACGGGAAAGTTGACATTGTTCCTGTATCGGATACTTTCGGGGAAAATAACGGGGTTGTGGGATGGGTAAAACTTCCGTATAACCACCCTGATACAGGATGGGACATAACTCTTTATAATTTAAAAATTGCCTCTGACGCAATTAAAGCGGCTGACAGTTATGTGGACTTCTCCGTTTACGATACAAACGGGGATAACATTATTTCGGTTAATGAACTTTCAATATTTATTGTTGTTGCAGGTTATGAGGCTTCTTATTCTCCTCAGTATCATCCTTCCGTTTGGGGACATAAAGCCGCTTTGTTTGAGGAACTGGGTTATCCGGGAGTTTTTTGCGACGGTGTTGTTGTTGGAGGATATAGCGATGACCCTTCAAAAACAGGCGGTTATATGGAGATAGGGGAATGGCACCAATCGGATGAAAGCGACGGACATATGGCGACAATAGGGGTGATGTGCCATGAACTTGCCCATGATATGTTTGGAATTATAGATTTGTACGACATTGATTATTCAAGTCATGGGATAGGTTGTTTCGGACTTATGGGAGCAGGTTCATGGGGAATGTCTGAAAATGACAGATTCCCGGGAGAAACGCCTGTTCATTTTTGCGCATGGTCAAAGTTTTTTTGCGGTTTTTCCAAGCCTGAAATCCTGATAAACGGAGAGTACCAGATTAACTCTGTTGAAACGTCAAACGATATAAAAAAGGTTTTAACTCCGGTGAAGGACGAGTATTTCTTGCTTGAAAACAGGCAACAAAAAGGGTTTGATAAGGGATTGTACGGATTTTTTAGGGAAAACGGGGGAGGAGTTGCTGTCTGGCACATCATTGAAAGTGCATACAACAATTCTCAGGATTTTAAGAGAAAGGTTGACCTTGTTTCCGCAAGGAGATGCGGAGATATGTTTTCTTGGTATGATTTGGGAAAAAGAGAAGACCTTTTTTATGAAGGAAACAATACAACTCTTACGCCTTTTACCATTCCATCGTCAAATATTTTAAACGG
>JAMOUY010000291.1 GCA_027067895.1 Acidobacteriota bacterium | reverse complement strand
AAGGGCATCAAAGTTTACATGGGACGTTATGTCCATTTCACCTTCGTATTGGAAAATATTTTCATACGCCTTATGCTTGTAATACCCCATTAATGTACCCCTGTTTCTATCAGGGTGATACAACTCCTCCTGCCCGTATCCGTAATCAACGGTAATCATTTTAAGTGAGTTAAATTTTTCTGAAATTTTTGAATAAACCTTTTCTATGTCGGAATTTATTTCAAATTCGCAATCTTCGCAAAGTTTTATATTTAATTCCTCTATCTCTTTTAACACTTCCCTTGAAGCAGGCTTAAACCTTTTTACATAGGACCCGTCTCTGTACGATATGAAAAGTTCGGAAATTATACCCTTTTTCAAAGAAACCACATGGACGGGAAACGCATCAAAAAACTCGTTTGAAAAAATAAAAACTTTTTCAAGTTTCGGCAATTCGTCCAAAGAAGAATACAAAACAAATTTTGAAGAATGCTCTTTCAGATTTTTCTCAATCTGTTTGTAAACAGCCTTGTTTCCTTCAACAAGGTGATATGTAAGATTTGAGTACCCCTCAATGTTTTCCCTTGCGAAAAAATCAAGAAAATCTTTTGCAAGCAAACCTTCTCCCGCGCCAAGTTCAACAATGTTAATTTCATTGTTTTTTAAAAAATATTCCATGGCAACTTTTGCAATCACTTTACCCAATATTGAACCTAAATGCGCGGATGTAAAAAAATCTCCTTCCCTTCCGAGTTTTTTGATGTTTGAGTAATAGCCGTATTTTGGATGGTAAAGGCATATTTCCATATACCTTTTGAAGGGAATATCCCCTTTTTCTTTTATCTCTTTTAAAATTTCTTTTTTGGCAGAATTAAACATCATTTTATATCAGGCGTTACAACAATTTCTCCGTTTTGAATGAAGAAATCGGTATCCTCTGCCGTTCCCCCGATTATTCCGTCTTTACCAAAACATGCAACAAGGTATCCGTCTTTGGTCCTTTTGTAAATAATAGGATTGCCCCAAACATCGGTTATTCTTTTGGGAATATATGTGGGAATCAAATCGTCCACGGAATCGGGATACTTTTTATGGTCTCTGTAATAAAGTTCAACCGCTCTTGCAAGGCTTTTCGTTCTGTCAAAGTTTATTTTCTTGTTTGCCTCTATCTCGGCATTCAACATTTGAGTATATCTGACGTAATTTTCCGCAGCAATTTTCCCGCTTTCGGTTTTGGGAAATGTTTCCATCAACTGTTTGTAAAGCATAAGCGCTTTTCTTAATTCGCCCTTCTCGTAAAAATAATCCGCTTTTTTAAGCATTACGGAAGCCTTCGGGGGCTCCTTTTTCTCACAGGAAACCCCCGAAAGAATTGTCAAAAACATCAAAAAAGCAAAAATCTTTTTCATCAATGTCCTATTCCGTGCATAAAGAATTTGTAAATAGCAAGACCTAAGAAAAAGTATACCACCATAAAAAACCACGCGCCCTGTTTTACATACTCAAAGAAACTTTTCCAATCAATTGAAAACAGGTAAAGAATAAAAACAAAAATTACCGTTAATTCAACGTATCCCATAAATCACCTCAAAAATATTTAAGCGTTTTCTTCCTGCTGTTTCTTATACTCCTCAATAATCTTCTGCTGAATATTCGCCGGCACTTCTTCATAACTGGCAAATTCCATGTGGAAACTGCCTCTTCCGCCGGTTATTGACCTCAATGTTGACTCGTAGGTAAGCATTTCAGCCATAGGAACAAGCGCTTTTATTATTTGATTTTCTCCTGCCGCTTCCATTCCCTGAATCCTTCCCCTTCTGGAATTCAAATCACC
>JAMOUY010000290.1 GCA_027067895.1 Acidobacteriota bacterium | reverse complement strand
CTATCCCTGTTTATAAATCCCTTTGTGTTTTCGGTAAGTGGAACGTGAAGGGTGATAAAATCGGAATTTTTGATTACTTCGTCCATATCGGAAGTGAATTTTCCGCCCAACTCTTCAAGTTTGCCTTTATTTGTGTCAACAACGTCAAATCCTATAACGTCCATTCCTATTCCCTTTGCCATTGACGCAACGGTTAAACCAATGTTTCCCACGCCTATAATTCCCAAAGTTTTTCCGCCCAACTCAAATCCCTTTAACTTTTTCTTTTCCCACTTTCCCTCTCTCATTGTCCTGTCTGCATAAGCAAGTTTTCTTGCAAGGGAAAACATGTGCGCCACAACCAATTCGGCAACAGCCCTTGCGCTTGCGGCCGGGGTATTTCTGACTGCAATTCCCATTTCCTTTGCCGCAACTCTGTCAACGTTGTCAAGCCCCACGCCTGCTCTTATAATCACTTTTAATCCGTTTGTCTTTTCAAGCACGTCTCTTCTCAACTTTGTTTTTGACCTGATTATAACAACGTCAAAGCCTTGAAGCCTTTCGCCTACCTCTTCGCTTGAAAGTTCGGTTTCAACAACAACTTCGTGTCCTTCGTTTTTTAAAGCCTCAATTGTTTTTTCCGCAATAGGGTCAGCAACAAAAATTTTCATAAAGCCTCCCTTTTATCTTCCCTGAAAGTTGTTTTTCTTCAACAGGGAAATTATTTTGTTCACAAGGTCTTTTCTCTTAAAAGGTTTGGAAATCTTTTCACCCACTTCGTCTTCAACAACCTTTGCCTCGTCAAGGAATGCGGAAAGAAGTAGAATTTTGTTTTTGCCCTGCAACTCGTTTAACTTTTTAACCCATTCTTCGCCGCCTAAAACAGGCATTTTATAGTCGGTGATAATTACGTCAAAGTCCTGCAACTCCATTAACTCTATGGCTTCCTGCCCGTTGCTTACCGACGCAACGCAAAATCCTTCCCTGATAAGGATTTTCATAAGTGTTTTTCTCAAATTGTCGTCGTCTTCCGCAATAAGAATTTTTGCCGAAAGGTAATCTACCTGTGCCATGTTTCCACTCCTTAAAGTTTCTTTACACGCTTATTTTATCATAAACAAAGTTTTATTTTAAAAAACGGAAACAATGGTTTTGTTTTTTCGTAAAACCTTTAAGAAAAATTATTTTGGGGGGTTGTAAGTGGCAAAAGTAGGCAAGGCAAATTTAATTCTTACGGTTTTATTGGTTGTGGCGGTTTTATCGGGAATTTCATGCGGAAATAAATCCCGTTTTAACAAAGAAAAACGTAATTCCTTGAAAAATAAAAACAAAAACAAATCGGAAATTGTGCCCGTTGAGGTTGAAAAGGTAAAAAGGGGGGATATTTCTTCCTTTATTCTCTCATCTTCAACCATAAAGGCGGAGTATTCGGTTGACGTTGTGGTTGAAACCTCGGGAATTGTTGAAAAAATATTTGCCGACGAAGGGGATAAGGTGAAAAAAGGTGAGGTGCTTGCCGTTGTCAATTATCAGGAATTGAAACTTGAAATGGAAAAGAGAAAGATGGCATACCTTGACGCAAAGAAAAAGTTTGAAAGGGTAAAAAACCTTTACGAAAAAAAACTTGTTTCCAAAGAGGATTACGACAAGGCCGAATTTACCTTAAAGCAGAATGAGATTGATTTTAAAGACGCAGAGGTAAAGTTTGAGAAAAGCATGATAAAGGCGCCCTTTGACGGGGTAATAACCGAAAGGTATATAACAGTCGGGCAGTACGTTTCCCCTTCCCAGAAGGCTTTTTCAATTGTTAACACAAAGATTTTAAAGGCAATTGT
>JAMOUY010000289.1 GCA_027067895.1 Acidobacteriota bacterium | reverse complement strand
GGGTTTTCGTAATTACAAGCGCCGCTATTGCAATATTGCCTACAAAATATGCGAAAAACTGCACCATATTTGCCTTTGGAATTTCTTTTTTTCCCTGATAAAAGGTGTAAACTATTTTGTAAATTCCCATTGCAAATAGGGAAAAAACTGTTGCAAGAAACATTAAAAAGTCGTTTTTTAGGAATTTTTCGGTAATAAATCCGCTTAAAAGAAAGAGAATTCCCGTTGCTATTACGCTTGAAATTGAAAAAAGGACAATAACCGTTGAAAAAATCTCTTTCTGCGCCTCTTTGTCTTTTGAATAAGTACCCAAATACCTTGCAAGTGCAATATCAAAAGACATTGTGTAAAGCACAAACAAAACCTGCGCAATTCCCCTAAAATTTCCGTAAAGCCCCACATCGTCTTTGGGAAAAACATGGGCTATTGAGCCTATTAAAACAAAAAAGGAAAGCGCAACCAATATTTGAAGAATTGAAAGATAGATTACGTTTTTCTTAAAAAAATCGTCAAACAAACTCATGGGATAATTATACATAAAAATCATGTTTTTTTATTTGCTATAATTGACTTTGCAGGTAAGAGGAGGTTTTATGGATAAAAAATCGGAAGTTTTAAAGGAAAACATACTTTTTAAAGACCTTGACAAGGAAAATCTTGAATACATTGCGGGATTTTTTGAGTGGGAAGAATATAAGCCGGGGGAATATCTGTTTTTTGAAAACTCACCGAGAAAAAAGTTTTTCATAATTGTTGAGGGAGAGGTTGAGATAACAAAAAACCAGCCTGCGGGAGAAAAAAGCCTTTCAACGCTTTCGGCGGGAGATTTTCTCGGCGAGGGGATTTTTCTTGACGATTATCAGCATACGGTAAACGCAAAGGCTGTTAGTCCGGTTAAAATTCTTGCTTTTTACGTTGAAAAATTGCAGGTTTTGAAAAGGGAAAGGCCTTTTATCTACTACTTTATGATGAAGGGAATTTCAAAACTTCTCTCAAAAAGGTTGAAACATTCCACTTCGGTTATTGCAGGCAAGGAAGATGTTTATACAGGCGGGAAATACAGAATTGAGCACGATTTGCTTGGGGAAAGGGCTGTACCCGACTGCGCATATTACGGAATTCAGACTTTAAGGGCTGTTGAGAATTTTCCCATAACCGGAATTCCCATTTCCCATTTTCCCAATTTGATAAAGGCTTTGGCAATGGTGAAAAAAGCGGCGGCAATTGCAAACAAAAAGATAGGGCTTCTTGAAGAAGACAAGGCCGATGCAATAGCAAAGGCATGCGACGAAATTATAGACGGCGCTTTGCACAGTCATTTTGTCGTTGACGTAATTCAGGGAGGCGCAGGCACTTCAACCAATATGAACGCAAACGAGGTTATAGCAAACAGGGCGCTTGAAATATTGGGGCATAGAAAGGGCGAGTATGACATAATTCATCCAAACAATCACGTAAATCTTTCTCAGTCAACAAACGACGCCTATCCCACGGCGATAAAGTTGGGTTTGATTTTTTCAATAGAAAGCCTTGAAGTTGCTCTTTCGCACCTTATTAACGCATTCAGGGTAAAGGAGCAGGAGTTTGCAGACGTAATAAAAATGGGAAGAACTCAGTTGCAGGACGCAGTGCCTATGACTTTGGGGCAGGAATTCGGCGCCTATGCCACAATGCTTGAAGAGGATTTGAAGATAATTGAAAATGCGAAAAATCTGCTTTCCGAAATAAACATGGGCGGCACCGCAATAGGAACGGGTATAAACGCAGACCCGGATTATCCACCTATTGTTGTTGATGAATTGAAAAAGATTTCCGA
>JAMOUY010000288.1 GCA_027067895.1 Acidobacteriota bacterium | reverse complement strand
GAAGGGGAGGAGCCGGCTTTCCCACAGGGTTGAAGTGGTCTTTTATGCCCAAAGGAGAAGGGCAAAAATACTTTGTCTGCAATGCGGACGAGGGCGAGCCCGGAACTTTTAAAGACAGATATATAATGAGCGAAAACCCCCATCAGTTGATTGAGGGAATGGTAATAGGCGGATACGCAATAGGCGCAACCGTGGGATACATTTACATCAGGGGCGAATTTGAGTTTGTGGCAAAAATCCTTCAAAAGGCTATTGACGAAGCCTATGAAAAAGGATTTTTGGGCAAAAATATCTTAAATTCGGGCTTTGATTTTGATTTATACATTCATCTTGGCGCAGGCGCTTACGTATGCGGAGAGGAAACGGGTTTGATTAACTCTCTTGAAGGAAAGAGCGGAAAACCGAGGTTAAAACCGCCTTTCCCGGCGCAGTACGGTGTTTTTGGAAAACCCACCACCGTAAACAACGTTGAAACAATAGCCTGTGTGCCCGACATTATCAGAAAAGGCTCAGATTGGTTTTTGACAATAGGACCCGACAAAAACAACGGCACTAAGATTTACGGAGTAAGCGGGCATGTAAACAATCCCGGCGTTTTTGAACTTCCGATGGGAACGCCTTTGAGGGAAATAATTTACGAGCATGCAGGGGGAATAGTCGGAAACAAGAAGTTGAAAGCGGTTATTCCCGGAGGTTCTTCGGCGCCAGTTTTGGGCCCCGAACACCTTGATATTGCCATGGATTTTGATTCCTTGAAAAACGTTGGTTCAATGCTTGGTTCGGGGGCGATAGTGGTTATGAGCGAGGATACCTGCATAGTTGAGGCTTTTACAAGGCTTGCAAAATTCTATGCCCACGAATCGTGCGGACAGTGCACTCCTTGCAGGGAAGGCACGCCGTGGCTTTACAAGATAATGAAAAGAATTGAGGACGGCAATGGAAGAAAAGGCGATATAGACCTTCTTCTTGACATATGTAAAAACATTATGGGAAGGACGGTATGTCCTCTCGGCGATGCGGCGGTGCTTTGCATCAGAGGTGCGATTGAGCGTTTCAGGGAAGAATTTGAATACCATATAGAGCACAAAAAGTGCATGGTTGAAAATAAAATACCGATTTTTTAGGTGGCGGATATGATTACGATAAAGATAAACGACAGAGAATATCAGGTAGAAGAAGGAAAAACAATACTGCAAGTGGCAAAAGAAGTCGGCATTGACATTCCCCATTACTGCTATCACCCGGCATTGTCCATTGCTGGAAATTGCAGAATGTGTCTTGTTGAGGTAAAGGGAATGCCCAAGCCTATGACAGCATGCTCAACAAGGGTTTCCGACGGTATGGAAATTTATACCGATTCGGAAATTATAAAAGAGGCAAGAAAAGGAGTGCTTGAATTTATCCTTCTTGACCACCCGCTTGATTGTCCCATATGCGACAAGTCGGGAGAATGCAAACTTCAAGACTATTATTTTGATTACAGCGCTGAAAAATCAAGGTATGATTTTCCCAAAGAAAGGCACAAGGTTGGGAAGATAAGCGAAAAGATTTACCTCAATCCAAACAGATGCGTTTTGTGCACAAGGTGTGTGAGGTTTTTAAGCGAAATTACCAAAACCTTTGAACTTACAACCGTTGAAAGAGGCTCTCACACTTATATCACATGCGTTGACCCCGAAGGGCTTGACAACAATCCCTTTGCTTCAAACATTGCGGATATCTGCCCTGTCGGTGCACTCGGTTTAAACGAATTCAGGTTTAAAAAGAGGGTATGGTTTACCAAAAAGGTGAGGGCAATCTGTCAGGGATGCGCCGCAGGGTGCAACATCTATGTA
>JAMOUY010000287.1 GCA_027067895.1 Acidobacteriota bacterium | reverse complement strand
TGCATAAGAATTTAATTCGCTAAAATAGACGAAAAGGAATGGGTTATGGTTGACAAAATAAAGGATATTGTTGAATTTTTATCATCTTTGATTTGGAATTTCCCCGAAAAAGCACCCATTATGGTGGTTTTGCTGCTTGGTGCAGGCATATTTGTTACGGTTTATTTGGGTTTTATTCAGATAAGAAAGTTTTTCCACGCTTGGGAAGTTATTTCAGGCAAGTATGACGACCCGAATGAAGAAGGCGATATTTCCCATTTTCAGGCTTTATCTGCGGCTTTAAGCGCAACCGTTGGAATAGGAAACATTGCGGGCGTTGCAACTGCTATCCATTACGGGGGCCCCGGCGCTATTTTCTGGATGTGGATAACCGCAATTTTCGGTATGGCTTTAAAGTATGCTGAATGCACTCTGTCTCTCTATTACCGAAAAATAAATCCCGACGGGTCGGTTTCAGGCGGGCCTATGTATTATATAGAGAGGGGGCTTGGCAAGGCTTTCAAGCCGATGGCGGTTTTGTTTGCCGCGTGTGCCGTTATCTCTTCTTTCGGCTCGGGAAATGCTGTTCAGGCTTTTACAGTTGCAGACCAATTTAAGTCCGATTTCGGTATTCCTCAGTATATAACCGGAATTGTGCTTGTCATTATTGTAGGTGCCGTCATTTTAGGCGGGATAAAAAGAATCGGACAGGTTGCAAGCAAACTTGCTCCTTTTATGGCAATGCTTTATGTTTTTGCTTCGGTGGTTGCCATTTTGCTTCACATAGACAAAGTGCCGGGAATGTTTAAACTTATAATCAAATCGGCATTCAATCCCCCTGCGGCAATAGGCGGTTTTGCCGGCACAACCTTTCTTTACACCTTAATATGGGGAATAAAGAGGGGGATTTTTTCAAATGAAGCGGGGCAAGGCTCGGCACCTATTGCCCATGCTGCGGCAAAGACAAAGGAAGCGGCAAGGGAAGGCACGGTTGCAATGATTGGTCCGTTTATTGATACCCTTGTAATCTGTACAATGACCGGGCTTGTAATAATAATTTCCGGTGCATGGACACACCTTGACGCATCGGGAAATGCTTTAAACGGCTCTCCTATGACTGCTCATGCGTTTGAGATTGCCCTGTCGTCCCTTATCGGCGGATATGGAAGGTATTTGGTTACCATTTCCGTTTTTCTTTTCGGAATTTCCACAGCAATCAGTTGGTCTTACTACGGAGACAGGTCAATTCAATACCTTGCAGGCGACAAGGCTATTTTGCCTTACAGAATTGTTTTTCTTGTAATGCATTTTTTAGGTGCTATTTTTACACTTGAAATTGTGTGGGCTTTCGGTGATTTGGCTTTGGGTTTGATGGCTATTCCAAATCTTATTGCGGTTGTCCTTTTATCTCCGAAGGTTAAGGAAATAACAAAAGACTATTTTTCAAGGTTTGGCGGATAACATACGACAATATTTTTTCCTCTGTTTTTTCCCTCATAGAGTGCGCTGTCCGCTTCATGGTATAAAGTTTTAAAATCTTTCTCAGGGGAAAATTCTGTAATTCCGAAGGTTAGAGTTATTTTTATTGTGTTGTCAAATACGACAAAATCCGTTTCTTCAACCGATTTTCTTATTTTTTCGCAGGCTTTTTTTGCATTTTTCATGTCGGTATTTGTAAAGACAAAAACAAACTCTTCCCCTCCGAATCTTACCGCAATGTCAACTTTTCTTGTTAAGTCCTTAAACATTCTTGCCACTGCCATAAGAATGATGTCTCCGACTTGATGGGAATATCTGTCATTGATTGTTTTAAAGTTGTCAAGGTCGCATATTGCAAAGCAGAATTTTTCGTTTTGTCTTTTTGCCCTTGAAATTTCTCTTTCAATAAATTCGTTTAATTCCCTTCTGTTGGGAAGGCCTGTTAAATCGTCTGTTTTTGATACGCTTTCAATTGTTTTGACAAGAGTTTCAAGGTTTTCGTTCTTTTTTTCAATGTCTTTAATTAGTTTTTGTCTTTGAAACAAAAGGATAATAAACCCCAAAGCAAAGGTGATTAGAAGCATCAATATTGCTTTGTGAAGTGTAAGGGATTTTTGTTGTTTTTTTGATAATTTTTCAAGTTCTCTTATTTCTCTTTTCATTTCCGTTGTTTTTTCCCATTTATCAATATCGGCCAATTGTTTGCTTAATTGCTTGCTAAAAAGTTCTTTTGAATTTTTGATAAAATCCATAGCCGCTAAATATGCTTGTTTGTAGTCTCCTTTTCTTGAATAGCAGTCTGAAATAAGAAGCAAAGATTTTCTGATAACTTCCTTGTCTTTCAGTTTTTTTGCAAGTAGAAGCGCTTTTTGAAAATTTTCAATTGCTTTGTCGCAGTTACCCAATGCTTTTTCAAATTTTCCTAATTTTAAATAGTTAAAAATTAATTGTCGTTTCCTGTTTCCTTTTATACATTGTTGATTTGAAAGGTTAAGGTAGTGAAGCGCTTTGTTGTACTGTTTTTTGGAAATAAAAATATCCGCTAAATTTGAATAAACTATTGATTTGGAATAATAATCTTCGTTTTTGAAAAATTTTAAAGATTTTTTAAAATAATGCTCCGCTTTGTCGTAATCTTTAATTTGGCTATAACAGTTTCCTATGTTCAGATAGCATCCGCCTATCCCTGTTTTGTATCTTGCATTGGTATAAATTTTCAATGCTTTTTCATACATTTCAATTGCTTTTCCGCAGTTTGCATGTATGTAAACATTGCCTAACATTGAAAACAAATGGGCTTTGTGAATGAAAAAGTCCTTGTTTTCTTCTCTGGAAAGAAGATTGTTAAGTATGTTTAATGCTTTTTTATAACATTTTATGCTTTCCGAATAATTTCCGAGATAATATTGGCAGTCTCCTATACGCCTATTGATTTTTACGTAAAGAAGGGTATCTGTTTGTTTGTTTTTTTCACATATTTTTTTTGCAATTTTAAAATTTTTAAGCGCTTTTAAATAATGTTCTCTTTTAAATTTTTGTTGGCCTAACATGAATTGTGGCAAAGCATCGGCGGGCAATGCATTTGCAATGGTTTTGATTGAGAAGGCTGTAAAAAAAATGCATATTATTAAATTTTTCATGAGAAACCTCTTTTTTATAATAGCAATGCAAAACTTTTTTTTCAAGAGAATAATATCGTTGAAATTCTTCGGTTATTCTATATAATTTAATCGTTATGTATAGGGTAAAGGCTGAAACTGTTTTTTCAACATCTCATTATCTCAAAGATTATCCGGGAAAGTGTGCCAATCTTCACGGCCATAACTGGAAGGTTGTTGTTGAAATTGAGGGAGAGAAACTTGATAAATTGGGAATGCTTGTTGATTTTAAAGAGTTAAAATCTGCGATAGACGAAATTGCGGAGCAGTTGGACCACGGAGTTATTAACAATCATCCCTATTTTAAAAATAACAATATCAATCCTACGGCAGAGAATATTGCCTATTTTTTCTATAAAAAGTTGAAAAACAAGTTTCACCCAAACAGGCTTTCAAAAGTGGAAGTCTACGAAACAGATAAGTATGTCGCAACCTACCTTCCTGATTAACGAAATATTTTCATCAATTGAAGGGGAGACCTCATATCAGGGTATCCCCATGCTTTTTATTAGGTTTACAGGATGTAACCTCAGGTGTAAATACTGCGACACCACATACGCCTATGAAGATGGCAAGATTTTTACTCTTGAAAAATTGTTGGAAATTGTTGATAAATCCCCCTTTGAGTATGTCCATATTACCGGGGGAGAGCCTTTAATCCAAAAGGATATAGGAATTTTGTTAAAAAAAATTAAAAACAAGAAAATTTTGATTGAGACAAACGGAAGCGTTGACATCAGGCCTTTTCAGTCGGCAAATACGGTTTTGATTGTTGATATGAAAACCCCCGGAAGCGGGGAAGAAAAAAAGAATTTTTATCAAAACCTTGATTTTTTAAGAAGAAAAGACGAGTTAAAGTTTGTTATAACCGATAAAAATGATTATGTTTGGGCAAAAAAAATAATTAAAGAAAAAAGGTTGCTGAAAAGAGGATTTGTTGTGAATCTTTCCCCGGCAATTCCCTATTTAAAACCGTCCGACCTTGCGGAGTGGATTGTTGAAGACGGTTTAGGCGTCAGATTTAACTTGCAGATTCATAAATTCATTTGGGGAGACAAAAAAGGAGTGTAATGGTTATAAGGGAAAAATTTAACGCTTTAAGCCACTTTTTCGGCAGTGTTTTTTCAATTGTCGGTCTTTTTCTGCTTCTTTCAAAAAGCGAGTCTTTAAAACAAATTGTGTCAGCCATTGTTTTCTGTTTAACAATGTTTGCAATGTTTTTTTCAAGCGCGCTTTATCATACGTTAAACGCGAAAGACAAAGTGATTAAAATTTTAAGAAAGATAGACCATTCCATGATTGCTCTTTTTATTGCAGGCACGTACACTCCTGTTTGTTTGCTTGTTTTAGAGGGAAAAACAGGCAAAATCCTTCTTTTTACCATCTGGTCTTTGGCGATAATCTCGGTTTTGCAGTCTGTTTTCTGGATTGATGCGCCAAGGTGGTTTTCAACGGGAGTTTACCTTTTAATGGGCTGGGTTGCCGTATTCGGGATAAAGTATGTTTATAACGCTTTGTCTTTTAAAGGTTTTGTATGGCTTGTGTTGGGAGGTTTGTTTTATACCGTCGGTGCGGTAATCTATGCTGTGAAAAAGCCTAATTTTGGCAATTTTTTGGGTTTTCACGAGTTATGGCATATTTTTGTCTTAGGCGGAGCGTTTTCTCATTATATAATGGTGTTTAGATACGTATATTAGTTTTAACGGAGGACAAATTGGATAGAGAAACTAACGAAAGATTGAAAAGTTTGGCAAAAAAGTTTCGCAGGGAAATTGTTCAAATGGTTTTTTGGGCAAAAAGCGGCCATCCGGGAGGTTCGCTTTCGGTTATTGACATTCTAACCTATCTGTTTTTCTACGAAATGGAGTATCCGCTGGAAGGGAGAAACAACTTTAATTCCGACAGGCTTGTTTTGAGCAAGGGACATGCCACGCCGGCATACTATGCCTGCCTTTCCGAAAAAGGTTTTTTCCCGAAAGAAGAGTTGAAAAAATTCAGGCAGGTTGATTCCTTTTTACAGGGACATCCCGAAAACGAGTTTGTCCCGGGAGTGGATGTTACAACAGGCTCGCTTGGACAGGGATTCCCTCAGGCTGTCGGCATGGCGCTTGGAATGAAAACGGATAAAAGCGAAAGGTTTGTTTACGCAATTTTGGGAGACGGAGAGTGTCAGGAAGGCATAATTTGGGAAGCGGCAATGGCAGGCGCCCATTACAAACTTGACAATTTAATTGCTTTTGTTGACTTTAACGGCCTTCAAATAGACGGAGAGGTTGAAAAGGTTATGAACGTAAAGCCTCTTGAAGAAAAGTTTAAAGCCTTCAACTGGCATGTGCAGGTGATAGACGGGCACAACTTTGAGGAAATTGAAAAAGCGGTGAAAGAGGCAAAAAACGTAAAAGGCAGGCCTTCGGTTATAATTGCAAAAACAATTAAAGGCAAAGGTGTTTCCTTTATGGAAAACAACTATAAATTCCACGGCAAACCGCCGACAGAGGAAGAGTTTGAAATAGCAATGAGGGAGTTGTCCTAATGCAGAATCTTCTCATAGGAATTGCCGGCGGCACAGGGTCGGGCAAAACCTCTTTTGCCCTTGAAATAATGAAACACTTTCCCAAGGGAGAGGTTGTCCTTGTTGACCAAGACTCGTATTACAAAGATTTGTCCGATTTGCCTCTTGAAGATAGAAAAAAGGTAAACTTTGACCATCCAAATTCGGTTGACTTTGACAAACTTATTGAGGATTTGAAAACTTTGAAAAATAATGTCCCGATAAAAAAACCTGTTTACAACTTTGTTACCCACACAAGGGAAAAGGGCAAATATACGACGGTTGCGCCTAAAAAAGTGATAATTCTTGAAGGAATTATGCTTTTTGTAATTCCCGAGTTGAGGGATTTGATTGACATAAAACTCTACGTTGACACTGACGCTGACGTCAGGGTGTTGAGAAGGATTCGCAGGGACATAAACGAGAGAGGCAGGGATTTGCAGGGAATAATTGAGCAGTATTTGAATCAGGTAAAGCCTATGCATGAGGAGTTTGTTGAGCCTTCAAAAAGGTGGGCTGATTTGATAATTCCGGAAGGCGCACACAACAAAGAGGCTATAAGATTTGTCGTAAACAGAATAAAAACTTTGTTATCGGAGTAAGTTATGGAAAAAAAGGCTATGAGAGAAGGATACGGGGAAACCCTTGTAGAACTTGGAAGGGAAAATGAAAATATAGTTGTGCTTGACGCTGATTTATCAGGCTCAACAAAAACGGGAATGTTTGCAAAGGAATTTCCCGAAAGGTTTTTCAATATGGGAATTGCGGAGCAGGACATGGTTGCCGTTGCTGCCGGGCTTGCCACGGTGGGCAAAATTCCCTTCGCATCTTCCTTTGCCATGTTTGCAAGCGGAAGGGCGTGGGAAATAGTAAGGCAGGCTGTTTGCCTTGGAAACAAAAACGTAAAAATATGCGCAACCCACGGGGGGATAACTGTTGGAGAGGACGGGGCGACACATCAGGCGCTTGAAGATATTGCAATCACAAGGGTTTTGCCTCACCTTTCGGTTATTGTGCCTGCCGATTACTATGAGGCAAAGAGTGCCGTTGAGTTTGCCGCAAGGCATGTCGGCCCTGTTTACATTAGAATGACAAGGTCTTCTTCCCCTGTTTTGTTTGGCGAGGATTACCAATTTGAATACGGCAAGGTAAGGGTTTTGAAAGAGGGAAGCGACATTACCGTTTTTGCATGCGGAATTATGGTTGCCCAGAGTTTGGAAGCGGCAAAAATCCTTGAAGGCAGGGGAATTTCGGTTAAGGTTGTAAACGTGTCCACAATTAAGCCTATTGACGTTGAGGGAATTATTGATGCTGTAAAAGATACAAAATTGGCAATAACGGTTGAGGAGCACAACGTTATTGGCGGACTTGGCGGCGCCGTTTCAGAGGTTTTGAGCGAAAACTTTCCGATAAAGTTGAAGAGAATAGGGATTGAAGACAGATTCGGAAGGTCGGGCAAAGCGGACGATTTGCTAAAATACTTCGGCCTTGACGCCGAATCAATTGCCGAAAAAATAGAGAGGTTTTACTCAACGGAAAAATGATTAAGTTTTACCACGTTTACAAAGCCTACGACAACAGAAAGC
>JAMOUY010000286.1 GCA_027067895.1 Acidobacteriota bacterium | reverse complement strand
CTGAAAAGATTGAAAAACTTGAATTGATTGTGCAGAAACTTACCGAATTGGGGGTTAGCGAAATCCATACCTTTCATTCAAGGTACACAAATCCCAAATACAGGAAGATGGATTTGACAAAGAAATTTGAAAGGCTGAATAAAATTGCAAAAGAGGCTGTAAGGCAGTGCAAAAGGACTTTTCCGCCTAAAATCTTTAAGCCTGTTTCTTTTAAAGATGCGTTGAAAAAAGCGGAAGGTTTTGACAACAGAATTTGTTTCGGAGAAAGGGGGAAAACCTTAAAGTCGGAGGTAAAAAGAGGAAGTTTTGCCTTTTTTATAGGCGCGGAAGGGGGTTTTTCGGAAGAGGAATTCAGCCTTTTTGTTGAAAAAGGGTTTTACTTTGTAAACTTGGGAAACAGAATTTTGAGAACCGAAACGGCGGCAATAGCGGGAATGGTGATTATTCAGGCCTGTTTCGGCGATTTTAAAGACTTAATTTAACTTTTGAGTTTGTTTTTTCTTTTTAAGGCTTTATAATATTGACAAGATGAAGAAGAGTATTTTGTTTGGATTTTTAATTTTTATAAGTTTCTTTTCGGTTTTAGGGAAAGATGTAAAATGCGGAATTATCAAGTTTAACGATACCGTTCAGCCTGTTTCCGCCGAATTTGTAATTTCCGAAATAAGAGAATTTAACAGAAACAAAAGCGTAAATTTGATTTTGATAGAGTTGAATACCCCCGGGGGATTGCTTAAATCCACAAGGGAAATTGTTTCCGAGATTTTTGAGTCAAAAATTCCCGTATGCGTCTATGTCTATCCGTCCGGGTCTCAGGCGGCAAGCGCAGGCTTTTTTATTTTAATGTCGGGAGATTTTGCCGCAATGAGTCCCGGGACAAATGCAGGCGCGGCACATCCCGTTTCCTTAATGCCGGGAATTTCAACCGATGAAAAGAAAAACGAAAAAAAGGACAACGTCCTTGCGGAAAAGATTGTTGAGGATACCGCGGCTTTTATCCGTTCAATTGCGGAAAAGAGGGGAAGAAACGTTGAATTCTGCGAAAAAGCGGTGAAAGAGAGCAAATCGTACACCGCAAAGGAATGTTTGAAATACGGGCTGATCGATTTTATTGAGGAAAATCCGGAAACGCTTGTAAAAAAAATATTTTCAGAAAAATTGGGCATTCAAGCCGACAAGGTTGTTTTTATTGAAAAAGACTATTCTTTGAGGGAGAGAATTTTAAGTATACTCGCTTCGCCCGAGATTGCCTACCTTCTCTTTCTTGCGGGAATTATAGGGATTTTTATTGAGATAAAGTCTCCGGGGGCTGTGTTTCCCGGGCTTTTCGGGGCTATTTGCCTTATACTTTTTTTCTTCTCAACAAGGGTTATTCCTGTAAGCATTGCTGGAATGCTTTTTATAATTTTGGGAGTTTTGCTTATAATTATGGAGTTTAAAATAGTCAGTTATGGCTTTCTAACTTTGGGAGGGCTTTTTTCAATGGTTGTAGGTTCGTTGATGCTTATAAAATCCGATTTGCCCGGCTTTTCCCTGTCCCCTTCTTCCATAATTTTTACCGCACTTGCTTTCGGAATACTTTTTGCTTTCTTTGTCTATTTGATTGTCAAAGCGCAAAAGCAACAGGTTTTTACGGGAAAAGAGAGTTTTATAGGAAAAAAAGCCGAGGCTGTTGTTGATTTTGAAAACGGCAAAGGAAAGGTTTTTTTTAACGGCGAATATTGGGATGCGGAATGCGAAGAAAACTGCAATGTAAAAAAGGGAGATAAAGTCTTGATTACCGGTATTGAGGAAATGATATTAAAAATAAGGGGGGTGTAGTATGAGTCCCGGATTTATTGTTCTTTTTCTTGTAATTGCCTATTTGTTCAGTTGTTTGCAGATTTTAAACGAATACGAAAGAGGGGTAATATTCAGGCTTGGAAGAGTTTTGGGAGAGCCTAAGGGCCCGGGTTTGATTTTTGTTTTCAAGCCGATTGACAAAATGGTAAGGGTTTCCACAAGGACGGTTGTGCTTGACGTTCCCCCGCAGGACATTATCACCAAAGACAACGTTTCCGTAAAGGTAAACGCTGTTGTTTATTTCAGGGTTTTTGACCCTATTAAGGCTGTTATTGAGGTTGAAAACTTTTTATTTGCAACCTCTCAGTTGGCGCAGACAACTTTAAGAAGTGTCTTGGGACAGGTTGAGTTGGACGAGTTGCTGTCCGACAGGGAAAAGTTGAACATGAGTTTGCAGTCAATTCTTGACAAGCATACGGACCCGTGGGGTGTTAAGGTTTCGGCTGTTGAGGTTAAGCATGTTGATTTGCCCGAAACAATGCAGAGGGCAATGGCAAGGCAGGCCGAGGCTGAAAGGGAAAAGAGGGCTAAAATTATCCATGCGGACGGAGAATTTCAGGCTTCCAAAAAACTTGCCGAAGCGTCTGAGATTATCTCTTCTTCCCCGGTTGCTTTGCAGTTAAGGTATTTGCAGACTTTGATGGAAATATCGGCGGAAAAGAATTCAACAATTATTTTTCCGCTTCCCATTGACTTTATCAGTTATTTTATTGAAAAAGGTAAGGAGAAAAAAAGTTAAGTACAGATGAAAAAAGTTATTTTTGTAGATTTTGAGGAAAAAAGAAAAAAGGAATTCAGGACATTTTTTGAAAGGTTGGGATACTCGGTCAAATTTGCGGATTACGATAATTTTGTTTCAATTTTTAATCCTGAAAACAGCGAGGGGACTTCCGTTGTTATAATTTGTTCCGAAAATATTGAAAATGCTCTTAAATGCTTTGATGTTTCTTTTTCTTTTGCCAAAAACGTAATTTTGTTAAAGGACGAATATTCGCACGGCTGGTACAGGGTTTTTCACAAAAAAGGGGTTTTTGATTTTCTTAAATACACCGACGGAATTGATGAAATAGGGGAGACGGTTGCCACTGCCTTTAAAGAAGTTAATCCGTTTTACAAAAACAAACTTCTTGAAAGGGAAAAATCTTTGTTAAAAATGGTGAAGGACGTCTGTCTTACGCTTGAATTTTCCGTGTTGATAAACCTTATTTTGGATACTTTTCTTGATATGTGTAAAAGCGATAGCGGGATTCTTGTGATTAATGAAAACGAAGAAATTGAGACAAAGAGAATTAAGAGAGGAAAGTTTGCGCATCCAGATTTTGTAGCGGAAAAAATCAAAGAGTTGAAAGGCAAAGGCGATGATTTTGATAAAAGCGAAAGATTTGAGTTTGAGGATACTTTATACGCCGCCTTTCCTTTGAGATGGAATAACGGTACCCACGGTATTATAATTCTTGAAATAGATAAAAAAAGGTTTAAAAACGAGTTGATATTTACCTGTGAAAATTTTTTGAAAGAGATTGAGCCTGCGTTAAAGAATTCTTTACATGTTGAAAAAACGAGAATGCTTACGACAATTGACGATTTAACGAGGTGTTATAATCGCAGGTTTTTTGACGAGTATATTGAAATAATTTTTAAAAAAGCAAAAGAAAACGGGAAAAAGTTTTCCCTGATTTTTATGGATTTGGACAACTTAAAGGACGTAAACACAAAATACGGGCACCTTGTGGGAAGCCAGATTTTAAAGGTTGTTGCCGAGAAAACCATTGAGGCTGTCAGAGGAATAGACAAGGTGTGCAGATTCGGTGGCGATGAATTCTGTATAGTTCTTCCCGATACGGATACCAAAGGTGCCAAAAGAGTTGCAGAGAGGATAAAGGAAAATATTACTAAAAAGGAGTTTTTCCTTAAAGATTATCCGGATATTAAAATTACCGCAAGTTTCGGAATTGCGACTTATCCAGACCACGGGGGAGATGTGGAGGCCCTTATTAAAGTTGCCGACAATGCAATGTATATGGTTAAGGTAACTACCAAAAACGGAATTTTTGTACCGGAGAGTAAAGAAAATGAAAAAAAACGGTAATTTTGATTATTTGAATTTTTCTTCACTTTTTTCAAACGCTGGTGAAAACAGATTTTCAGGCGAATTGTATTTTTCGGAAGCATTCAGGGAATACAGGGTGTTTTTCAAAAGCGGAAAAATATCCTTTATTGCTTCTTCCGACAGAGACGAGAGATTCGGGGAATTTCTTGTGGTAAACAACAAAATTACGTTTGAACAGTATAGAATAACAAGCGAGAAGATTTTGCAGGAAGGCAAAAAATTCGGATATACCCTTATTGAGGAAGGCTTTATGACTGTTGAGGAGTTGTACAATTCTCTCTACGATTACATGTTCTTTCTTTTGGGAAGAGTTTTTTCTTTGAAAGAAGGGGTATATTCGCTTATAGAGTCGGAAGAAGGCATGGCACTTCCTATGGACTTGACCATTGATTACAGAAAAGCAATTTATCTTGGAATGAAACAGAACGATTTTTTCTCTTTGGTAAATCATTTTATACCCGATTTGTCGGCAAGTCCGTATTTTCTTGTTTCAGTTGAGGATATTTTTAAAATCCTTCCCCTTACCGTTGAAGAGCAGGGGGTTTTGGAATGGGTGGACGGACAAAATTCTTTTTCTTCTATTTGCAATTATAGTGATTTAAGCCAATTTGATACTTTAAGACTTCTTCTGATTTTAAAATTTTCCGGTTTTATAGATTTCAAGGAAAGCGACAGTTTGTCAAACGGTGAGGTGAATGTTGAGGATGAGGTGGAAGACCTTTTGGGAAAATACAATTCCTTTTTTGAGCGAATTTATTCGGTTTTAAACACATTTAGCCCCGAATTGTTTGAAAAGATGAATGTTGAGGTTTTTGATACATTGGAAGAAAGATATCCCGAACTTGTCAGGGATATAGATTTTTCAGGATACGGATACATAGACTTTGACGCTTTTTTGAGAAACCTGTATAATGCACCCGGCGGGGACAAAATTTCCCTTGCGAGGAATTTTCTTGAAGACGCTTTAAAAGAAAGCATGTATTTTATTGAGGATAATTGTGAAAAAGAATTGTATTCTTCTTTGAAAAAGGTAATCTATGCAGGAAAAGATTAACTCAAAAACCTATCTTTTAATTTTTGCCGTTTCCTTTATCGGATTTATTATGGCTTTTTTTCTCGGTTTGTGGGTTGGGGGGAAAAGCAGTCCCAAACATTCCGTAAACAGCGATGTTGTTTCGGTAAGCGAAGAAGAATTCAGTCAGGATTACGAAGAAGTTGAAAAAAACCGCGATTTCGGAAACAATTTTGAAACAAAAAACAGCAAAACAAACAACTTTTCTTCACAGAAAACGGAAAAATCAAATACTGTTGAAAAAAATAGCGCCAAAAGCGATGCTAAAAAAATTGATAAGAAAAATAACAAAAAGAGTAGCAAGAAATCTGTTGGGGTAAAAAAGAATTCGGCAAAGAAAGAAAATTCGCAAGCGAAAGGTAAAGAAAAGAAAAAAGCGGTTGTTAAGAAAACGAATAATCAAAAGGTTACACGGAAAAAAGACGGGGAAATCCGCTATATGCTTCAAATAGGCGCTTTTAATAAGTTGTCTGAGGCAAAAAGATTAAAATTAAAGTTTGAAAAAAAAGGTTATTCGGTTTTTATAGTCAAGGAAAGCAGAAACAAAACAAATCTTTACAAAGTTAGAATTGGAACGTTTTACTCAAAAAGAATTGCTTTAAAGGTTAAGAAAAAGATTGCGAGAGAGGATAAAATCAAGGCATGGCTCGTTCCGATAAAGTAAAACTTCCTTCTTGGATTTCCAAAGAAAAGGTTTGTTTGAAAGACTTGCATGCTGTAAAGTCAAAATTGAGGGAAAAATCCCTGCATACTGTTTGCGAAGAGGCAATGTGCCCAAACAGGGGGGAATGCTTTAAAAGAGGCACGGCAACCTTTCTGCTTCTTGGAAACATTTGCACGAGGAATTGTTTGTTTTGTTCCGTCCCTAAGGGAAAGCCACTGCCTGTTGATGAAAACGAGCCTGAAAACGTGGCAAAGTTTGTTTACGAAAACAACATAAAGTTTGCGGTTTTGACAATGGTAAATAGGGACGACCTTGAAGACGGCGGGGCTTTTTGGGTAAAAAAAACCGTGGAAGAAATAAAAAAAATAAATTCCGAAGTAAAGGTTGAGGTTTTGGTCGGGGATTTTAACGGCAGTTTCAAAAGTATTGAAACGGTTATGGAAGCAATGCCCGATGTTTTTAACCACAATATTGAGATGGCAAAGAGGCTTTTTCCAAAAATCAGGCCAAAAGCGGATTACAGCCTTTCTTTGAAAATTTTAAAATTTGTTTCCGAAAATTACCGTATTCCCGTTAAATCCGGTTTTATGGTGGGGCTTGGGGAAAACAAAGGGGAAATTTTTGAATTGATGGAAGATTTGGCAAAAAGCGGGGTGAAAATTCTTACAATCGGGCAGTATTTAAGGCCTTCCAAAAAAAATGCCGAGGTAAAAAAATACTATACCCCCGAAGAATTTGAAGAATTTAAGGTTTTCGGGGAAAAAACAGGTTTTGACTTTGTTTTTTCAGGTCCCTTTGTCCGAAGTTCATACATGGCTGAAAGCGTTTTTAGGGAAGTGAAAGATGAAAATAATTAAGAAATTTTTTCTGAAAGCATTGTCAAGTCCGGTGTATTCAAGAATTTTCGGACGAATTACAAGAATAAAAAAACCTTCGTTTTTTGCAAAATCAATTGTCAAAGCTTACCGCTCGGTTTTTGACATTGATATGTCAGACGTGAAATTGGATATTTCCGATTTTGACTGCCTGTCGGATTTTTTTATAAGGGAATTGAAAAACGGCGCAAGGCGGATAGACTATTCCCCCGAAATTGTCGTTTCTCCGACGGACAGTTTATTGCTTGAATTGTCTGACATTTCCGACGGGGGAAATATTTTTCAGATAAAAGGCATGGAATACTCTTTGAAATCATTGGTAAACAATTTTGTTGAGATTGAAAATTATTTGGGCGGAAAATACTTTCAGTTATACCTTTCCCCGAAAGATTACCACAGAATACACTTTCCCTTTGACTGCAAGGTGAAAAAGGTTTTTTACATTCCGGGCAAACTCTTTCCGGTCAATATTTTTTCGCTTGAAAACTTTGCAAAGGTTTTTGCGAGAAACGAAAGAATTATCCTTGTGCTTGAAAGGGAAGGGATTGAGGTTTTGTGCGTCCTTGTCGGCGCATACAATGTCGGAAGAATTGCGTTGAGTTTTACCGATTTTATGACAAACGCCGGTTTTCCGAGAAAGCCTGCCAAGATTGACGTAGGGGAATACTCTGCTAAAAAAGGCGAAGAGTTGGGAATGTTTAT
>JAMOUY010000285.1 GCA_027067895.1 Acidobacteriota bacterium | reverse complement strand
AAATAAAAAAAGCCCCGAAAAATCGGGGCTTTTGAAAATTTCTTGTTTCAGGAAGTTGTTAGTACATTCCTCCCATATCCATTCCGCCTGCGCCGGGCATAGGCTTTTCTTTTTCCGGAATTTCTGTGATTACACACTGGGTTGTAAGCATTACGCTTGCAACGGAAGACGCGTTAATGAGAGCGTTTTTGGTAACTTTAACCGGGTCAATTACGCCCGCTTCCATTAAATCTTCGTATGTGTCTTTTGCAGCGTTGTATCCGAAAGAACCTTCTCCTTTGAGAACTTCTTTAACAACGAGAGAGCCTTCCTGCCCTGCGTTTTCGGCAATTGCCCTCATAGGTGCGGAAAGAGCCTTTTTGATTATGTCTGCACCTATTTTCTGGTCGCCTTCAAGACTGAGTTTTTCAATCTTGTCAATCTGTCTGAGCAATGCAACTCCGCCGCCGGGAACGATTCCTTCTTCAACGGCAGCCTTGGTTGCGTGCATAGCGTCTTCAACCCTTGCCTTTTTCTCTTTCATTTCGGTTTCGGTTGCAGCGCCAACTTTGATTACCGCAACTCCGCCTACCAATTTAGCAAGCCTTTCCTGCAATTTTTCCCTGTCGTAATCGGAAGTTGTCTGCTCAATCTGAGCCTTTATCTGTTTTACCCTTGCCATAATCGCTTCGGAAGAACCGCCGCCTTCAACAATTGTTGTATTTTCTTTGTCAACAACAACCTTTTTGGCGGTGCCGAGCATTTCAAGGGTTACGTTTTCAAGTTTTACGCCCAAATCTTCGGTAATTGCCTGTCCGCCGGTGAGAATAGCGATGTCTTCAAGCATTGCTTTTCTTCTGTCGCCGAATCCGGGCGCTTTAACCGCCGCAACGTTGAGAACGCCTCTCAATTTGTTAACAACCAAGGTTGCAAGCGCTTCGCCTTCAATGTCTTCGGCAATAATGAGCAAAGGTTTGCCTGTTTTAACAACCTGCTCCAATACAGGAAGCAATTCTTTCATGTTGGAAATTTTCTTTTCGTAAATGAGAATGTAGGGATTTTCAAAAACAACTTCCATTTTTTCAGCGTCAGTTACAAAGTAGGGAGAGAGAAATCCCCTGTCAAACTGCATACCTTCAACAACTTCAACTGTTGTTTCAAGGCCTTTTCCTTCTTCAACAGTGATAACGCCGTCTCTTCCGACTTTTTCCATTGCTTCGGCAATTTTTCTGCCGATTTCTTCGTCGTTGTTTGCGGAAATTGTTCCAACCTTTGCAATGTCTTCGCTTCCTCTAACCTCAATAGCCATGTCAGTAAGGCCTTTTACAACCTCTTCAACCGCTTTGTCAATTCCCCTTTTCAAATCCATGGGGTTTGCGCCTGCAACAATAGCCTTGATTCCCTCTTTGTAAATCGCTCTTGCCAAAACGGTTGCTGTTGTTGTTCCGTCTCCCGCAACATCGGAAGTTTTGGAAGCAACTTCTTTAACCAACTGAGCGCCAACGTTTTCCTGAGGGTCTTCAAGTTCTATCTCTTTTGCAACGGTAACGCCGTCTTTTGTTGAAAGAGGCGAACCGAATTTCTTTTCAATCAATACGTTTCTTCCTTTGGGTCCCAAAGTCGCCTGAACGGCGTCGGCAAGTTTTTCAACTCCCGCCAAAACAGCGTGTCTTGCCTCATCTCCGAATACTATCTTTTTTGCCATAGTTATCCTCCTCTATCTTTTTTTACTTTTCAACAATAGCAAGAATTTCGTCTTCCCTCATAATGAGGTATTCTTCGTCGTCAATTTTAATTTCGGTTCCGGCATATTTGCCGATTAAAACAGTGTCGCCAACTTTAACGGTTAAGGGAAACTTCTTTCCGTCTTCGTTTACCCTTCCGTCTCCAACAGCGATAACTTCCGCTTCAAGAGGTTTCTCTTTTGCGGTATCGGGAATAATAATTCCGCCTTTAATTTCTTCTTTCGGCTCTTTTCTCTTAACAAGCACTCTGTCGTACAAAGGCTTAATCTTCATATCTCTCCTCCTTTTATTTTTTAAAAATTAGCACTCAAACAATCCAAGTGCTAATATAAGGTCAAACGGTATTTTTGTCAAGAATTAAAAAGACAGAAAAAAGCAAGAAAGGGGCAAAAAACAGGCTTTTTGCAGAAAAAAACCTTGAAAAAATCGTTTTTTACAACATTATTGTGAAATTTTTTCATAAAAATCAACTCAATAAGAAATTTAAAACACTTTGACTATTGAGATTTTTTTGATAAGGTTAAACGGAAAAAAGGAGAGTGCATGAAAAAAACAAAAATTGAAAATTTAACATTTATGGTCTTAACGGCAATTATTGTAATAGGCGGATATTTTTTCCTCCGATACGCTTACAGGGTTACGGATTCAACTCCGTTTACGCAGGAGATAGTGCTTATTTTCTTAGGCACCATAGCGACAATACTTATTACCGCCACTCTTTTAAACAAGCAGACAGAAGTTGAGTTGAAAAAAGAGCAAAATATAAAATTCCTTGAATTAAAATCAAGCATTTACCTTGAATTGATAAATTACATTGAGCAATTGATTTTAAAAAGAAACCTTGACCACGAAGATACGGTAAAACTTCAATTTTTAACACACAGGCTTGCAACTGTTGCAAGCCCCGAGGTTTTGTCGGAATTTACAAATTTTTTAACCGTTTTTGAAAAATCATATATAGACAGAAAAATAGACGACACCGACGAGGACAATCTTTCAAAAGCACTTGCCAAACTCACCGTAAAAATAAGAAAAGACCTTGTGGGCGAGTTGGACAAAGCGGGGGAATACGATTTAAAAGAGATTGAAAAGCAGGTAATTGAAAACACCGACAAAACAATAAAACTCTAAAACAAAAAAGGGGGCTTTTAGCCCCCTTTCGGATAAATGAGATTTTTTAATATGCTTCGTCGGATTCAAGGTCTTCTTCTGTAACCTTGTGGGAAAAAAGTCTGTATGTCCAATACTGATAGCCGATAACAATAGGAACAAATACCAATGCAACAACAGTCATTATTTTCAAGGTTAACGGAGATGAAGAGGAATTGTAGATTGTAAGGCTTGCCGCCGGGTCAATGCTTGACGGAAAGAGATTTGGAAACAGTCCGGCAATTCCGAAAAACGCTGTAAAAACGATTGCTGCGGATGACGCAAACCATGATTTCCACGCTTCTCCCTTTCCGATGTAAACCTTAACCATTATCAAAGCAACAACGGCAATCAGAGGAATTATAAACAATATCGGCGATTTAAAGTAATTGTCCCAAAGTTTTGTTGCAACGTAAGAGTATGCAAGAAAAATAACCGCAAATACCAAAACCGCATTCCAAAGTTTATTTGCCATGTTTCTCGCTCTTTCGCTTAACTCTCCTTCGGATTTAGCCCAAAGCCACAAACTTCCGTGCATCATAAAAACAAGGACAAAAAGAATTCCGCCAACCAATCCGTATGGATTCAAAAGTTTCAATGTGTTTCCATGGTACATACCGTTTACGTCAAATGGAATTCCCTTAAAAATGTTTGCAAAGGCAACGCCGAAAAGCAAAGCGGGAAGGAAACTTCCGAATACAAGGCAGAAATCCCAGATTTTTCTCCAACCTTCCGAATCGTGCTTGCTTCTAAATTCAAACGCAACTCCCCTTAAAATAAGAGCAAAGAGTATCAGCAGAAGCGGGGTATAAAGAGTTGAAAACATTACCGCATAGGTTTTCGGAAAAGCGGCAAATGTCGCTCCGCCCGCGGTAATAAGCCAAACTTCGTTTCCGTCCCAAAAAGGCCCCATGGCGTTGTATATAATTCTCTTTTCCTTCTCGTTTTTTGCCAAAACGGGAAGAAGAGAGCCTAATCCCAAATCAAAGCCGTCAAGCATAAAATAGACTGCCCACAAAACAGCCCATAAAATAAACCAGAGTACCTGCAAAGTCATAACACCACCTCCTTATGCCTTAGGCCCTTGCTTGGCTGTTTTAAAAATAAGGTAAAAATCGGCAATGCCAAGCAGTGTATAAACAAGGGTAAACGCAATTACCGAAACCAAAACCTGAGTGGAAGTAATAGTCGGGGATACCGCATCTTTTACCTTCATCAAACCGTAAACAATCCACGGCTGTCTTCCCACTTCCGCAACAGTCCAGCCAAGCAAAATTGCCAAATAGGTCAAAGGCACGGAATAAAGCAAAAATTTCAAAAACAAAGGATGATTTTCAATCTCGTCTCTTTTCCAAAAACCGTAAAGAGTAAGAAGGATAAACAAAAATCCAAATACTACCATAAGCCTGAAACTTAAAAAAGTGGCAAGAACAGGCGGTCTTTCTTCTTTCGGAAACTCTTTCAATCCCTTTACCTCGGCAGAAGTGGAATGAAAAGCAAGCATACTTAACATGCCGGGAATGGGAATAGCCTCAACAGCGTTTTTCTCGTTATCCGCATCAGGCCAGAGAAGAAGATAAATCGGCGCGTTTTTCTGAGTTTCCCACAAGGATTCCATTGCCGCAAGTTTTGTCGGCTGAGTTTTGGCAACTTCCGCCGCATGCTCATGCCCAACGGCAACAACAAGTATTGAGGCAACCAATGCGTAGGTAATAGCCAATTTAAAAGACTTTTTAAAGAAAGAAACATTGCTTCCTCTGATAAGATGATACGCGCTGACGCCTGCAACAAAAAAGCCTGCAACCGTCATGGCAGCCGTAATCTGATGGGTAAATTTAAGCCATACATAGGGCTGAAAAACAACCGCTGCAAAATCGGTCAATTCCGCCCTTCCGTTTCTGAGCGTATAACCGACAGGATGCTGCATCCACGCATTTGCGGTTAAAATCCAGATAGCGGAAATGTTTGTTCCTATTGCAACAAGCCAGATTGTCAAAGCATGGGCTTTTTTGGACAACTTGTCCCAGCCGAAAACCCAAACCGCAATAAAGGTGGATTCAAGGAAAAATGCAACAGTCGCCTCAATGGCAAGAAGCGAACCGAACACGTCACCCACATATTCGGAATACTTTGACCAGTTTGTCCCGAATTGGAATTCAAGGGTAATACCGGTCACAACTCCGATTGCAAAGTTAATAAGAAAAATCTTACCCCAAAACTTTGCCATCTCCTTGTACTCTTCGTCTCCGGTTTTCACATACTTGGTTTCCATAATGGCAAGAAGCCACCCCAAACCGAGAGTCAAAGGGACAAAGAGAAAATGAAAATAAGTTGCAACAGCGAATTGCAACCTTGAAAGAATCGTTACATCCATAACTTCCCTCCTCCTTAAATAATAAACATTTTGCTTTTAAAATTATTTTAACATAACTATTTGATTTAATTACAAGTATTTTTTAACAATAAAACAAAAAAAACGTCTTTATTTTTTGATAAATATCAAAAACAACACAATCACTCCTTTTTTGGTATAATTTTAATTAAAAGGGGGGGAAATGGACACATTGCCTTTCAAAAACATACTAATTGACGGACTGCCCAGAACCGGGAAAAAAGAGTTGGGAAGAAAATTATCCTCCAAGTTTCATTACACATTAATATCCGAATCCCCGCCCGACGAAATCATTAATTATTTTTACAACGACATTGAAAAAAACGCATTACTTACCGAACTAACCTTTTTAATCCAAAGGCATAAACAGTTAAGCACAATACTTTCATCCGATTTATACGAGCCAAACAGCACAATATTTACTTTTTCACTTGAAAAATCAAGAATTTACGCATCATACACCCTTAATAATTACGAGTATGCCATTTTTAACAAAATTTATGAAATGCTTGCCAAAACCGTCCAATTAAAATATAACCTTGTCATAATAACCTATGCAGAACCGAAAGAAATTTTAAAAAGAATAAATCAAAATCCCAAAAACGGAGAAGAAAAAATTTCAGAGGAATACATTGAAGATTTAACAAAGGTTTTCTACAACCATTATTCAAAAATTAGCGGGACAATCACCGTATTTGCAGATACGGAAAACTATGAAAACGGATTTGGCGAAGAATGGATTAACAATCTAATAGCATACTTGAAAAACGTAAAACCGGGACTAAATATGTTTGAACCGTTGCATCCCTAAAAGGGAGCGACAGGAATTATTAACCGAATGTCTTTACTCTGAGCGGACAATCCGCAGGAGAGAAAGGAGAGCGAAATGAAAAAGAAAATCACAGCCCCCAAAATTTATTCAATGAAAAACAAGGAAAAAATTACCATGATAACCGCATACGACTGTCCCACCGCAAAAATAGTTGAAAGCGCGGGAGTTGACATTATTCTCGTGGGAGACTCGGTGGGAATGGTTATCTTAGGCTACCCCACAACGCTTGAAGTAAGCGTGGAAGACATTATCCACCATTCAAAAGCGGTTTCAAGATGTTCCGAGTATGCCCTAAAAGTGGGAGACATGCCTTTCATGTCATATCAGGCGTCTGTTGAAGACGCGGTAAAAAACGCGGGAAAAATAATTCAAAAGGGGGGAATGGACGCTGTAAAACTTGAAGGCGGGGAAAATCACATAGAAAAAGTAAGGGCAATAATAAACGCAGGCATTCCCGTTATGGGACACGTCGGACTCACCCCACAATCGGTAAACCTTTTCGGCGGATTTAAAATTCAGGGAAAGACCGAGGAAAGCGCAAGACAGATTTTGAAAGATGCAAAACTTCTTGACCAAGCGGGGGTTTTCGCCATAGTGCTTGAAGGAATACCGGAAGAACTTGCAAAACTGATAACCGAATCCGTTTCCTGCCCCACAATAGGCATAGGCGCGGGAAGGTTTTGCGACGGGCAGGTTCTGGTTTTTCACGATATGCTTTCAATTCCCGAGCCTTGCTACTTCAAATTCGTAAAACAGTTTGAAAACGCAGGCGAAGTTATGAAAAAGGGAGTTGAAAACTACATAAACGCGGTAAAAAACGGAGAGTTTCCCGAAAAAACAAATTCAACCCACATATCGGAAGAAATTATAAACAAAATCAAGAAAGAAAGGGGACTGAAATGCATATAGCCAACACCGTTGAAGAAATGAAAAAAATAAGAAATTCCATCTCTTCCGAAAAAAAAGTAGGCTTTGTGCCGACAATGGGATACCTTCATGAAGGACATTTGTCTCTTTTAAAAAAAGCGAGGGAAGAAAACGACATTGTTGTTTTAAGCATATTCGTAAATCCCATTCAATTTGCCCCCAACGAAGATTTGGACAAATACCCGAGAGACTTTGAAAGAGACGAAAAACTTGCCAAAGAAGTCGGGACGGACATAATCTTTTACCCCACCCCTGAGCAAATGTATCCTGAA
>JAMOUY010000284.1 GCA_027067895.1 Acidobacteriota bacterium | reverse complement strand
AAAAACACTTTTTCCGCTTCTCTTTTACTTTTCAAAAAGCGCAGGCAAGGATTTTCCCAAAAACATAACTTTAAGTTTTCCTTTTCACAAAACGGGATTCGGGGATTTTCTTGAAAAACTGTTCAAAGTTCTTGTTGATATGGAGGCAAACGGAGGGAGAAAGGTTTACGTCCCGCTTTTTCTCAAACTTTTGAAAAGCGAGATAATAAAACTTTTAAACTTGCAGGCAGATTTGTCTTATGTTGACGAGGTTTACAACTTTCTTATTGAAAACAACGTTGTTTTTCTTGATTTTGACAAACTTGACGACATTTTTGGCGGAAAATCGGATTTAAAGGTTTTTGTGGGAAAAATTTTTGAGAAAATTTTAAAGCCTTTTGCCGACGCTTCCTCTTTCGCAAAACTTTACGAAGCGTTTTCTTCCTTTTATCTGCTTGTTGACAGAAAAACTCTGTCGGATGAGGAAAACTATTTCAATCTTCAAATTTTGGACTTTTTCTTTTCCTCGGTTGTGGCAAGGCTTGAAATTTTGGGCAAAAGGGATGAGTTAAAAAACATAGAGTACAGCCAGAGGCTTTTCTACTCGGTGATAAATATTCTTGCAAAGTCAATATCGGTGCCTTTTGAGGGAAATCCCCTTGAAGGGGTGCAGATAATGGGAATGCTTGAATCAAGAAGCCTTTCCTTTGACTATCTCTTCATTCTTGACGTAAACGAGGGGATTTTGCCCAATGCGGAAAAGATAGACCCGCTTATGCCCGAAAGTTTAAAAACCGCTTTGGGACTTTCGGGATTTAAAGAAAGGGAGCAACTCATAAAGTACAACTTTTTCAGGCTTGTTGACTCTTCAAAAAAGGTTTTTCTGTTTTTTCAGACAGGCCAGACCTCGCGTGAGAAAAAGATTAAAAGCAGGTATGTTGAGCAGTTAATTCTTGAAAAACAGTTTGAAAATTTGGATAAAAAGGGAAGGGATTTTCTAAAAGGGGATATTGTGGAAAAAGCAGAATCCTCTCTTTCCCCGGCATTGCTTAATATTCCCTTGAAAATCAAGGAATGCGGATTTAAGGGCGGAATTGAGAAAAGCGATTGGGTAAAAGACGAAATAAACTCTCTGCTAAACGGAAGGATTTCGCCGACTTTTTTGGACGATTTTCTAAACTGTCCCTACATGTTTTACTTAAAGAGAGTTGCAAAGATTGAGGAAAGAATAACTCTTGAAGAAAGCCAAAGGGCTGACAAGGTGGGAACCCTTATCCACTATCTTCTTGAAAAAGGCTTTATGCCTTACAGGGGAAAAGCGATTGATTTTGCAATTCTTGAAAAGGTTGAAGGTGAGGTTGTATCCGAATTAAAACTCTTTATTAACGAGGGAAGGTTTGAAAGGTTTAAAGCGGATAAAGAGATTGAGGATGTTTTGAGGTATTTGAAAAACCTTGAAGACATAAAGAAGGAAATACTTGAAACTGTTGCAATTCACAGGTTAAAGGGATTGTTTTCAAGGTTTAAAAAAGACTGTGCAGGTAAAAACATTACTCTGATTTCCCTTGAAGAAACGGTTGAGTATAACGATTTTGAGTACAACGGCAAAAAATTGAGACTTTACGGCAAGATTGACAGGGTGGAAAAGGTTGAAGACGGGGGAGAAGTTTATTACAGAATTATTGACTATAAAACAGGCTCATACGCCAAAATCCCTTACAAAAAAACTTTTTCCGAACTTTTTTCCCGCCTTGAAAATCCTGAATGCGGGGTAAAAACCCTTAAAAAGGCTTTAAATTCAATTCAATTGCCTTTTTATATCTATCTTTACTCAAAGGCAAGGAATATAAATTACCTTCAAATAAAGAGTTATCTTTACATG
>JAMOUY010000283.1 GCA_027067895.1 Acidobacteriota bacterium | reverse complement strand
TACCTTTTCAGGCTCCCTAACAAGAAATCCCGTTTTTTCGTATAAATCAAGCACCCATTTCCTCACAGTTTCAAGGTCGGAATCAAGGTAAATGGCACCAACCAAAGCCTCAAAAAGGTTTTCCTTGATTTTGGGGTTGTTTCTTATCTGCCTGTCCGCCTCGGCAACAAGCAGATAGTCGGGAATTTCAAGAAAATCCGCAATTGTTGAAAGAGTCTCCCAATGCACCATGTACGCCTTGGCGTTTGTCAAAACACCTTCCGGCTTGTCGGGAAAATTTCTGAAAAGATAATCGCTGATAATAAGCCCCAAAACGCTGTCCCCCAAAAATTCAAGCCTTTCGTTGTTGTAATTCAGGTTTTTCAAATAGGCGTATGACGCATGGGTAAAAGCCTCAGTTAGATACTCCCTGTTTTTAAAGTTGTAGCATATTTTTTTCTCAACAACAGAATACTTAAAATTTCCCATATCCCGCTTTCTCGTAAAATTTGTAATAGTCTTCCAAGGTGTATGCAAGGTCAATCATTTTCTTTTCCTCAAACCACGGGGCAATTATCTGCATCCCGATGGGAAGCCCGTTTTTTGAAAAATCAACCGGAAGAGTCATTGCAGGCACTCCGGCAAGGTTAACGGGCACGGTGAATATGTCCGAAAGATACATTTCAAGAGGGTTGTCAAGTTTTTCGCCAAGTTTAAAAGCGGTTGTCGGGGTTGCGGGGGTAAAGATAAAATCAACCTTTCCGAATGCTTTTTCAAAATCTTTTGCAATCAACTTCCTTACCGCAAGCGCCCTCAAATAGTATGCGTCGTAGTATCCGGAAGAAAGGGCGAAGGTGCCCAAAAGAATTCTTCTCTTTACCTCTTCCCCGAATCCTTTGCTTCTTGTTTTAACATACATGTCCTTTACGTTGTCCGAGTTTACCCTGTTTCCATACCTGACGCCGTCAAACCTTGCAAGGTTGCTTGAAGCCTCGCTTGTGGCAACAATGTAATAGGACGCTATTGAATACTTTATGTGGGGCATTTCAAGGCTTACAATCTCCGCCCCGCTTGAACGAAAGTAGTCCAAAACTTTATTGTACGCGTCTTTTATTTCCTCGTCCTGAATTTCGTTTGCAAACTCTTCTATTACGCCTATTTTCAACCCTTTTAAATCCTTTACTTCCGGATTGAAATCAACAGGTTTGTCCACGCTTGTGGTATCGTTTTTGTCAAAACCTGAAATTGCTTCAAGCAGTAAAGACGCCCCGTAAACGTCGTATGAGAAAGGCCCTATCTGGTCAAGGGAAGAACCGAAGGCAACAAGCCCGAACCTTGATACCCTTCCGTATGTGGGCTTAATTCCAACAACACCGCAAAATGCCGCAGGCTGTCTAATTGAACCGCCGGTATCCGAACCAAGGGAAAAGGGGACAATGTCGGCGGCAACGGAAACTGCCGAACCGCCGGAAGAACCTCCCGGCACCCTTGTTTTGTCGTATGGATTTTTCACAACGCCGAAAGCGGACGTTTCGTTTGTTGAACCGAATGCAAATTCGTCCAAATTCGCCTTTCCTATTATCACCCCGCCGTTTTCCACTATTTTATTGACAACGGTTGCGTTATACGGTGAAACATAGCCTTTCAGAATGTTTGACGCGCAGGTTGTTTCAAAACCTTTAACGTTTATGTTGTCCTTAACGGCAACGGGAAGCCCGAAAAGTTTCAACTCCTCGCCCTTCTTTATTCTTTCCTCTATCTTCTCCGCATTTTCCACCGCATAGTCTTCAAACAAAGTTACAAAAGCGTTTAAGTCTTTCTTTTCTTTTGCCTTTTCAAGCGCCCTTTTTGTCAAATCAACAACGGATATTTCACCGTTTTGG
>JAMOUY010000282.1 GCA_027067895.1 Acidobacteriota bacterium | reverse complement strand
CTTCCGGCAATTTAAACCTCCCGAAGTTTTGATGAATAAATTATAACAGTATTTGTTCCCAATCTTCTTGATTTTTTTGTGTTTGATAAATTCAAAAAAAGGAAAGCGAGTATGCGGGGAATTTTGATATTTTCGGGAAAGTTTAAAAAAATGCGGGGAAAGTATAAGATTTTTTTAAAAAATATGCGGGAAATTATATTGTTACCGTTTGTACTAATGAGGGGTCTCTTTAAAAATCGGAAAGATTGATTTTTCGGGAATGTTTTTAAATTTATAAAAAACTTTGGAAAGCATCTTTTTTCTTTTTTGACGTTTATCAAAAAATATCTTTTTTTTGCTTTGCTTTTATTGACATGCTTTTTTTGTATGGATAAAATAAAATTATCTTTTACATAGAGAGGGTGATGTAAAGTAGAAAAAACAAGGGTTTTTGTCCCTAAAAAAATAAGGAGGAAATATGACAAAAATTATTGACATTGAAGGAATCGGAAAGGTTTATGCGGAAAAGTTGCAGGCTATCGGAATTAAAACCGTGGAAAAATTGCTTGAAAAGGGTGCCGAGCCTTCCGGCAGGAAAGAAATTGCGGAAGCGATAGGCGTCAGCCCCAAACTTGTTCTTGAATGGGTAAACCGCGCAGACCTCACAAGGATTAAAGGTGTGGGAGAAGAATACGCTGATTTGCTTGAAAATGCGGGTGTTGATACCGTTCCCGAACTTGCGAGAAGAAATGCTGAAAACCTTTACAAAAAAATGGTTGAAGTAAACGAAAAGAAAAACCTTGTTCGCCAGTTGCCGTCTCAGAAGCAGGTTGCAGACTGGATTGAGCAGGCCAAAAAATTGCCGAGAGTGATTAAATACTAAATAAAAATTGACAATTAAGCCTTCCTCATGCCCTTGTGTTCGTAAGAGCACGGGGGCATTTTTATTTTTTCCGTTTTTTATCGTCTTTTTCAAAATTTTGTTTTGTGATATTATAAATTGAAAATTAAAAGGGAGGAAACTATGAATAGAGAAGCGCTTGGAATGGTTGAAACCAAAGGGCTGATAGGAGCAATAGAAGCGGCTGATGCCATGGTTAAGGCGGCAAACGTTGTTTTGATAGGAAAAGAATACATTGGCGGCGGATACGTTACCGTGATGGTAAGGGGAGACGTCGGCGCCGTTAAGGCTTCAACGGATGCGGGAGCAGCCGCTGCAAGAAGAGTGGGCGAACTTGTTTCCGTTCACGTTATTCCGAGGCCTCATTCCGATGTTGAAAAGATTTTGCCCGGTTCCAAGGAGAAAAAAGGAAAATAATTTCTTTTGACAAACAAACACTTCGGAGAGTGTAATGCTTGATTCTATTTTTGAAAAAGCCGAAATTGCCGGCAGTATTCTTGAAAATTATTCTCAGGAAGAGATTGACAAAATTGTGGAGCAGATTGCCAAAGACGGCGAAGCAAACGCTTTAAGGCTTGCCGAACTTGCCCACAACGAAACAGGCTTCGGGAAAACCGAAGATAAGAAAACAAAAAACATTCTTGCCACAAAAATGCTGTGGGATTCCATAAAAAACGTAAAGACGGTTGGCATAATAAAAGAAGACAACGTGAACAAAATTATTGAGGTTGCCGCACCTGTGGGTATAGTTGCCGCGGTTATTCCCTGCACCAATCCAACGTCAACAACCCTTTACAAAGCAATAATTTCAATCAAGGGAAGAAATCCAATAATTTTTTCCCCCCATCCTTCGGCAAAGGGTTGCATAAAAGAAACTGTTGATTTAATCAGGCAGTCTTTGAAAAAATTAGGTGCCCCGGAAGATGCGGTTCAAATTCTTCAAAATCCAACAATTGAGTTGACAAAGCAAATGATGTCCCATCCCAAA
>JAMOUY010000281.1 GCA_027067895.1 Acidobacteriota bacterium | reverse complement strand
TTTGTCAAAGAATGCGGTGTCGTATTCGTCTCCTTCAAGCACAAAGTATTCCGATTTTTTGTTGTATTTAAACCCTGTTTTAAGTTGCGGGATTATTCCGCCGATTAAAAATGATGGTTTAAGTCCGTTGTATTCAAGTATGTATGCAACAAACGAACTTGTGGTTGTTTTGCCGTGGGTGCCTGTAATCATAATCAGTTTTTTGTTTTTCACGAAAAAGGTATTCAACGCTTCCGGAAGAGAGATAAAGGGAATCTTATTGTTTAAAGCGTATTCAACTTCAACGTTTCCTCTCGGTATTGCGTTTCCGATTATTGCAAGGTCCGTGTTTTCAAGGTTTTTTTCCGAGTATTTTTTTACCTCAATCCCGTTTTCCCTTAAAAAGTCGCTCATCGGGGGATAAATTCCGCTGTCAGACCCTGTGATTTTGTAGCCTTCGTTTTTCAGTCCGACCGCAAGGTTTCCCATTGCCGTGCCGCAAACTCCCACAATGTGGATTTTTTTTATGTTTTCCGGACAAATCATTTTCTTTTCCCCGAAAAAACTATTTTCAGCAAAGCGGGAAAGAATATAATTGACGCAAGCCAGCAGGACGTGACGCCTATTATTGTGGAAAACCCGAGGCTTTTAAATCCCTCAAAGTGGCTTATATAAAGCGAACCGAAGCCCACAATTGTCGTAAGGGACGTAAAGGTTATTGCCTTGCCTGTGTGGATAATTGCTTCGGCAATGTCGTAATCTTTTGAGTTTATAACTCTGCTCAATATGTGAATTCCGCTGTCAATTCCTATTCCGATAATCATTGGGGTTGCTATAAAGTTGTAAAGCGAGATATTGTCTCCCGAAAGTTTTAAAGTGCCGAGCATTACCGCTATTCCCGAAAGCAGGGGGGTAAATGACAAAAGTGTAAGTTTTATTGATTTAAAGTGAAGGTAAACGATTAGAAAAACAGCAAGAAGGGAAAGAATGCTTGCCTCAATAAAATTTTCCTTAACAAGTTTCTTGATTTCGTTTATTACAACGTCAATTCCGGTAATGAAAGATTGGTTGTAATTGTGTTTTTTCAATGCGGTTTCAACCGTTTCAACAATTTTTCCGGTGAATTTTTTATTCCAAAGCCCCATTTCAGGATAAATTCTTACAATTGCCTGAAAGTTTTTTTCTTTTTCGGAATACCTTAAATATCCTTTCAAAAGCGGATAGATTTTTGAATTTATTAAGTCTTTGAAAGTAATGGGTTTAAGGTTTTTTAGCCCATCTTCAATGGATTTTATGTATTCTCTATGGTATTGATTTACCACAAATCCCTCTTTTTCAAGGATTTTTACAAAATTTTCAGAAATGTTTTCAGGCTTTTTCGCTTTTTTCAAAAAATCTATGTTTTTTAACTGTTCTTCTTTGGGCGGGATAAAGGAAAATATTGAGTCAATCTTTGCTATTTTTTTGTTTTTAAGGCTGTCGGTAAGTGTTTTAAACTGTTTTTCAATCTCTTCCTGATTTTTTCCCTTTAAAACAACCACCAATGAACGCAAAGAACCGCCGAGTTTTTCCGTTAAAAACGTCTGCGTTTTTAACGCGGGATTGGTCTTGCTTCTTAAATCCCTTAAACTTGTGTTGAATTTAAGGTGAATGGCGTGAAAAAGAAAGAAAGCGATTATAACAACCGAGATTAAAACAATTCCCAAATAATATTTATCCACAATTTTATGGAAAAACTTTGTCCCGAAGCCTGAAATTGTTTTTGGTTTGTAAACGTTTTTCTTAAACGCAAGGATTAGTGGAATGATTACAATGCAGGCGAAAAGGGTTGAAACTATTCCTGCGGAAGCGACTATTCCGAATTCCTTTAAGCCTCTAAAATTTGAAAG
>JAMOUY010000280.1 GCA_027067895.1 Acidobacteriota bacterium | reverse complement strand
TCAACCGCAAATTCCCTGATATAAACTTTGTCAACAAGTTTTTCAATCTTTCCGCTTTCAATATTTACCGAGTAAATTGGCGTGTATCCTTTTTCCAGCACGGTGAAAAACAAGGTTTTAGAGTCTTTGTCCCAGCAAAAAGAGTTAACCCAGTTGTCTATCTTTTCGGTCAAAATCCTTGCCTTTCCCTTTTTTAAATCATAAACCGCAAGCCTGAATCTGTCCGATTCATACCCGGGTACCTTCTGCATTCTGTAAGCAATATACCTTCCGTTTGGGGAAAACTTTCCGTTTCCGTCATAGGCTTTGTTTTCAGCGGTTATGTTTTTCTTTTCATTTGTTTCAAGGTTGATTAAAAGCAAATCGTTGTTTGTGGATTCTGCGGGATTTGGCACATCTTTCACCGTAATAACCATAAATTTCCCGCAAGGGCTTATGTCAAAATTTCCGCCGTATGCGGGATAGTCGGTTTTGCCTTCGGTAATTGCCGAATATTTTTTTGATTTTATGTCAAACTTAATCAGGTGTGAGTATTTGAAATCCCTGTAAGAAGTCCAGTGCCTGAATAGAAGTTTGTCTCCGAAGTGCGCCTGCACGGGATTTTTCTTCATCTTTTCGGCATAATCCTTGTTTTTCTTGCTGTCAGCCCCCGCTTCCGGGAAAATATGGGAAGAAAAAATTAAAGTATTGTCGTCAATAACTTTAAACTGCTCAACTCTCATGGAAAAATCCGTCAATTTCTCGGATTCTCCGCCGTCAACGGGAATTCTCCACACCTGCGTATCTTTGCTTCTTGCAGAAAGAAAATAGATAAACTTTCCGCTTTTTGAAAATTGCGGGGCAAAATCCTTGACTTTCCCCATTGTCATTTGTTTCAATCTGTTTTTTTCAACATCAAAAAGAAAGATGCGTGAATACGACTTGCCTTTTTTGTAATCGCTTTCGGAAACGCTGAAAGCAAGGAATTTGCCGTCAGGCGATTTTGTTATTCCCGAGATATTTTTTAAAGCGTACAAATCGCCAATGACAAAAGGCTTTTTGTCTTTCCCTCCTCCCGCAAAACAGGGTAAGAGAAAAAACGCAATTAAAATTAAAGCAAATACCCTTCTCATTGTTTTTTATCCTTCTTTTCTTTTTTGACTTTGAATTTTTCAAGAATTTTCGGGTCTATTGCTGATTTGTGAACGGCAAAGTCAAGCATTTTAAGTTTTACGTAATCGTCCCTATAAAAGAGATAGCCCTCAAATTTGCCCTTCCTTGCACTTCTTGAAGAGTCTTTAATCAAAAACCAATCGTGGCCTGCATAGTTTGTCCAGCCTACAAGGTGAATTCCGTGGTCGTCGGTTGTTGTATGGTTGTAAAACCTGAATTCCCTTGCATCCTGATTTATGTAATTTGCTGGAATGTCAAAGTCCGCAACTATTGCCGCATCGTACTCTCCCCTGTATCCGGGCTCGGAAACGTCTCCTCCTATGCCGACGGTATAACCTTTTTTAACCGCATTTAAAAGAATTGAATACCACACGTCAAGGGGAACGTTGTAATAATCGGTTGAATGTCTCCAATTATCCGGCACTTTAAACTCAATTCTCTGATAAAAAGGCGCGTATTCAAAGGAAACAAAGTCGTAGTATTCGTCCATTTTCAACTTGCAGACCTCTTTCAGAAAGGTTTTCGGCGTGTATTCTTTTCCTTCATACTCAAACTTTGCAGGCGGGGTGCCTATGTATTTGTCAAGAATAAGTTTAATGTTTTCAACAACATAGTTTTCATCCCAAATGTCATTATCTTTAACAAAATGAAGAAACTCACTCATTTCTTTAAACATAAGCGCATGGTTGTGCATCTTTTTACCGTCTTTTAAACCATTGTAAA
>JAMOUY010000279.1 GCA_027067895.1 Acidobacteriota bacterium | reverse complement strand
TGAGGCTTTGCCCGAATACCAATCTTTTATAGTTTATTTTCCGAAACATAGCGAAACCCCTTATGCACAGTTTATGGTGGCAATGTGTTATTTTATCCAGATAAACGGTCCCGACAGAGACCAGACCTACGTTAATCAGGCAATGGAAGAGTTTGAAAAGTTGAAATCCCTCTATCCTGATTCGGATTACGCAAAAATGGCTGACAAATACATTGACTACTGTTGGCTTATGAAAGCGCAGCACGAGTATTTAATCGGAGTTTTCTATTACAAGGTTAAGGGCTACAAAGCGGCGGCTTCAAGGTTAGGCGGTTTGCTTGAAAACTATGACCCGAAATATTACGATAAAGAAAAAGCATACTATTACTATGCAAGAAGTTTAATGTACGAAACAAAGTTTGACGAAGCGGCAAGATATTTCAGAAAACTTCTAAAAGAATTTCCGAATAGTATTTACAGAGACACGGTAAAACAGGAGTTGGAATACATTGAAAGCGGAAAAGCAAAGAAAGAGTTGGAAGAAAGAAAGAGAAAACTTGAAGAAAAATTTAAAAAAGAAATAGAAAAAAGGATAAAAAAAGCAAAAGGTAAAAAGCATAAAAAAAAGAAAAAGAAAAAAACGGAGGATAAATGAGAGATTATCCCGATTTTTTAAAGATAGAGGATTTATTAACCGAAGAGGAAAAACTTGTTTACCACACCGCCCATGATTTTGTAAACAAAGAAGTCAAGCCAATTATTGCTGATTACTTTGAAAAGGGCGAATTTCCGAAACACTTGATAAAGCCTTTGGGGGAATTGGGTTTTTTGGGAAGCACGCTTAACGAATACGGCGGAGCCGGGCTTTCAAACGTTGCCTACGGACTGATAAATCAGGAACTTGAAAGAGGAGACAGCGGTTTAAGAAGTTTTGTTTCGGTACAATCGTCCCTTGTTATTTACCCGATTTACACCTTTGGTTCGGATTATCAGAAAGAAAAATTTTTGCCCGGACTAATAAGCGGCGATTTAATAGGCTGTTTCGGTTTGACCGAGCCAGATTTCGGTTCAAATCCCGGCGGAATGAAAACAAATGCTGTGAAAAAGGGAGACAAGTGGATTTTAAACGGCGCAAAAATGTGGATTACAAACGCCTCAATTGCTGATGTTGCCGTTGTATGGGCAAAAACCGATGACGGAATTCAGGGATTTTTGGTTGAAAAAGGTATGAAAGGGTTTTCTGCACCAGAAATGAAGCATAAATTAAGTTTGCGTGCCTCTGTAACCGGAGAATTGATTTTTGAAGATGTTGAGGTGCCCGAGGAAAACAGGCTTCCCAAAGCAAAGGGATTGAAATATCCGTTGATGTGTCTTACTCAGGCAAGGTACGGAATAGGCTGGGGAGCGTTGGGCGCCGCAATAGACTGCTATCAAACCGCGGTTGATTACTCAAAAACAAGGATTCAGTTTGACGTGCCTATTGCAAGATTTCAACTTGTTCAGAAAAAACTTGCGGATATGCTTACCGAAATAACAAAAGCACAATTACTTGCATTGCAGGTAGGCAAATTGAAAGACGATAAAAAATACAACCATTATATGATTTCTATGCTTAAAATGAATAACGTGAGAATTGCCCTTGATATTGCAAGGATTGCAAGGGATATTTTGGGAGCAAACGGTATTTCCCTTGAATATCCCGTCATTAGACATATGGTTAACCTTGAATCTGTTAAAACTTACGAAGGCACCGAGGATATACACACCTTGATTTTGGGACAGTATATTACCGGGTTTCAGGCCTTTAATCTTTTAAAACCATAGGAGGATTTATGCCTAAACATATTGAAGATGTATTGGCTGGTGATTTTCTGAGAGTTGCAGAGATGGCGGCGATTGCAGCCGCAAGGACGGTTGGTCAGGGTGATAGAAAATACTCTGACAAAGTTGCCGTTGAGGCGATGAGAAAAGAACTTGACAATGTTGACATTGAAGGGGTTATTGTTATTGGAGAGGGAGAAAGAGATAAAGCACCAATGCTTTACATAGGAGAAAAAGTAGGCACCGGAAACGGTCCCGCCATAGACATAGCCGTTGACCCTCTTGAAGGAACAAATCTTTGTGCGACAGGCGCAAACAATGCTATTGCAGTTATTGCCGCTTCCGAAAGAGGCGGGCTTCTTAATGCGCCTGATATTTACATGGAAAAAATTATTGTTCCCCCTTCCGCTAAGGGAAAGGTTAGTCTTGAATATTCCGTTGAGGAAAACCTTAAAATAATTGCCGATAGCCTTGATAGAAAGGTTGAGGATTTAACCGTTATTGTTCTTGACAGGCCGAGACATGAGGAATTGATTGCAAGAATAAGGGAAGCGGGAGCAAGAATTAACCTTATTGGCGACGGTGATTTAAGCGCCGGTATTTCTGTTGCGGTGAGAGGCACGGGCGTTCATGCGGTTTTCGGAATAGGCGGTGCGCCGGAGGGCGTTTTAACCGCAGCCGCTTTAAGGTGTTTGGGAGGAGAAATTCAGGGCAGGCTTATCGTGAAAGACGATGCCACATGGGATAGAATGCAGAAAATGGGAATAAAAGACCCGAATAAAATTTATAAAACAGAGGAATTGGCAAGCGGAGAAAATATAATCTTTGTAGCAACAGGTGTTACGAACGGAAATCTTTTGAGAGGGGTAAGATTTTTTGGTGACGGTGTGAGGGTAAATTCCCTTGTTATGAGATTGAAACAGAGAAGAATAAGGTTTGTGGATACAATTTACTTAAATGACGATATTGGTATGGGGGTAATGTTTTAATTTTTTTAACAAAAATATTGACAAACAATATTAGATTTTTTAAACTGATTTTACTATTAATTAGGAAAGGTTGCAAATGGCAAAAAAGTTAGGAAATTTATTAGTTGAAGCAGGTTTAATTACAAAAGAGCAATTAGCCGAGGCTCTTGAAGTCCAAAAAAAGGACAATGAAAAAATAGGAACTATTCTTGTAAAACTTGGTTATTTGACGGAAGATGAAATAACCAGTTTTTTAAGTAAGCAGTACGGAATACCTGCCGTAAACCTTGAACATTTTGAAATTAGCGAAGATGTGATAAAGAGGGTGCCTTCCGATATAGCAAGGAAGTACGTGTTAATCCCTATCACAAGAACAGGTTCAACCCTGACGGTTGCTATGGCGGATCCGACAAATATCTATGCGCTTGACGATATAAAGTTTTTAACTGGTTTAAATGTTGAGCCTGTTGTTGCTTCCGAATTGTCTATAAAAAATGCAATTGACAAATATTACGGTAGCGAAACCCAAATTGAGTTGAGAAAAGTTGTAGAAGATATGGAAGGTTTTGACGAAGAGGGAGATTTGGAAGTTGTTGAAGACGAGGAAGAAATTGATTTGGAATCCCTTGTCGCATCGGTTGAAGAAGCGCCTGTTGTTAAATTTGTAAACATGATGCTTATGGATGCCGTTAAAAAGGGAGCATCCGATATACACGTTGAACCTTATGAAAAGTATTACAGGGTAAGGTTTAGAATTGACGGTGTTTTGCATGAAGTTATGAAGCCGCCTTTAAGTATGAAGGACGCCATAACTTCAAGAATCAAAATTATGTCAAAACTTGATATTGCGGAAAAAAGGCTTCCTCAGGACGGAAGAATTAAACTTAAAATGAAAATTGAGGGAAGAAGAAAAGAACTTGATTTTCGTGTATCCGTCCTTCCCACCCTTTTCGGTGAAAAGGTTGTTATGAGAATCCTTGACCCTGAAAAACTCATGCTTGACATGACCAAGTTGGGTTTTGAGCAGGAGAGCCTTGATAAATTTCACCATGCAATATCCAAACCTTACGGAATGGTGCTTGTTACAGGTCCTACCGGTTCAGGTAAAACAAACACTCTTTACTCTGCAATGAGTCAGTTGAATAAGCCTGAAACAAACATAATGACTGCCGAAGACCCGGTTGAATTTAACTTGCCCGGAATTAATCAGGTTAACGTTAGAGACGAAATAGGTTTAACCTTTGCCGCGGCATTGAGGTCGTTTTTGAGGCAGGACCCCAATATTATCCTCGTGGGTGAGATAAGGGACTTTGAAACTGCTGAAATTGCAATTAAAGCGGCATTAACCGGACACCTTGTGCTTTCCACGTTGCACACAAACGATGCGCCGTCAACAATAAGCAGGTTGATGAATATGGGTATTGAACCATTCCTTGTTGCCACATCGGTAAACTTGATTTGTGCCCAGAGACTTGTTAGAAGAGTTTGCAAAAACTGCAAAGAGCAGGTAAAAGTGCCTAAAAAGACGCTTTTAGATATAGGTTTTACCGAGAAAGAGGCGAAAGAGGTGAAAATTTTTAAAGGCAAAGGCTGTGATGTTTGCAACGGTACCGGTTATAAAGGCAGGGTAGGTTTATATGAAGTAATGGAAGTTACCGATACCATTAAAGACCTTATTTTAAGCGGTGCAACGGCTCTTGATTTGAGAGAGCAGGCTATAAAAGAGGGTATGATAACGTTGAGACGAAGCGGTTTAATAAAAATTATGAACGGATTGACTTCTATTGAAGAGGTATTAAGAGAGACTGTGTTATAATAGTATTAACTTTAAATTATTAAAGAGGTAATGTATGGATATTACTCTTTCTCAGTTATTGAAAAAAATGGTTGAATCCGGGGGTACAGATTTGCATATCACTACAAATTCTCCCCCCCAAATAAGGAAAGACGGAAAACTTATTCCGTTGAAAATGCCGCCGTTAACCCCTGCGGAGACGAAAAAACTAATCTACGCAATTATGACCGATGCACAGAAGCAGAAATTTGAGCAGGATTTGGAGGTTGATTTTTCTTTCGGAATAAAGAAATTAGCAAGATTTAGGGCAAACGTTTTCCATCAAAGAGGAGCGGTTGCCGGTGCTTTTAGGCTTATTCCCTACGAAATAAGAGGATTTAGAGAATTGGGTATCCCTCTTGCGGTTGAGAAATTGTGCGATTTACCGAGGGGACTCGTTCTTGTTACCGGACCTACCGGTTCCGGTAAATCAACAACTCTTGCGGCTATGATAGATAAAGTAAACAGGGAGAGAAGCGCCCATATTATCACTATTGAAGACCCTGTTGAATATCTGCATTCCCATAAAAAATGCATTGTGAATCAGAGAGAGGTTAATACGGATACCAAGTCTTTCGGAAGGGCTTTGAGGGCGGCTTTAAGGCAGGACCCTGACGTTGTACTTATAGGCGAGATGAGAGATTTGGAAACTGTTGAGACCGCATTGAAGATTGCAGAAACCGGACACTTGACATTTGCTACGTTGCATACAAATTCCGCCGTTCAAACTATTAACAGGATTATTGACATATTCCCTGCTCACCAGCAACAGCAGATTAGAACCCAGTTATCTTTTGTTCTTGAAGGCGTTGTGTGTCAAAGTCTTCTTCCCAAAGCAAACGGCAGAGGCAGGGTTCTTGCACTGGAAATCTTAATTCCCAATGCCGCTGTTAGAAACCTTATAAGAGAGGATAAAATTCACCAAATATACGCAACAATGCAGACCGGTCAGATGAAACACGGAATGCAGACTTTTAACCAGTCCTTGTCAACACTGTATTTGCAGGGACTTATATCCAAGGAAATTGCTATGGCCGCTTCGTCCAATAAGGATGAATTGATGGATATGATAAACAGGGGTGTGGGAGCGGTAATTGAGCAGCCTACTCACACCACTTCAAAAAGAAATCCAAAAATTAAATATACATAATTCGGGAGGATTTCATGATTTTTGAGTATAGTGCAAGAACAAGGTCTGGGGAAACAAGAGCAGGAACAATAAAAGCCAAAAACAGGGAAGAAGCGGTTAATCAATTAAGGCAGCAAGGCCTTATTCTTACTTCTTTGAGAGAGAAGAAGGCGACCGGTGTCTTTGGGATGGGGGGAAGTGTAAAAGATAAAGAGCTTGCTGTTTTCACCAAGCAGTTTTCAGTTATGATAGACGCAGGTCTTCCCCTTGTGCAGTGCCTTGATATTCTTGCCTCTCAGCAGGAAAACAAGTATTTTGCACAAGTTTTGGAGCATGTTAGAAACGATGTTGAACAGGGAAGTACTCTTGCCGATGCTATGAAAAAGCATCCGAAGGCTTTTGACGATTTATATACAAATATGGTTGCCGCAGGTGAGGCCGGCGGTATTCTTGACGTAATTATGCAGAGGCTTTCCGTTTACATTGAAAAAGCCTATAAATTGAAGGCATCTTTCAAAAGTGCGATGACTTACCCTATTACGGTAATTACAATTGCATTTTTAATCGTTGGTTTGATTTTATGGAAGGTTATTCCAGCTTTTGCATCCATGTTTGCAGGCTTGGGAGCGGATTTGCCTTTGCCCACGAAAGTGGTTATTGCATTATCTCATTTTGTTGTTAAATTTGGCTGGCTAATAATTCTTGTAATGATAGTTATCTTTTTCGGCTTGAAAAAGTTTTATCAAACCGAAACAGGAAGAAGAGTAATTGACGGATTGGTTTTAAAACTTCCAATACTTGGCGTAATTTTTAAAAAGATTGCCGTGGCAAGATTTTCAAGGACACTTGCAACGCTTGTATCTTCCGGTGTTTCAATTTTGGAAGGTTTGACAATTACGGCAAGGACTTCGGGAAATAAAATAATTGAAGATGCTATTATGGAAGCAAGGGCTCATGTTGAGCAGGGTAAAACAATCTCGGAACCATTGAAAGATACCGGTGTTTTCCCGCCAATGGTTGTACAGATGATTGCTGTCGGTGAGCAGACCGGTGCCCTTGACACAATGCTTTCCAAAATTGCAGATTTCTATGAAGATGAAGTTGACCAAGCGGTTGCCCAGTTGATGAGTTTGCTTGAACCTGTCATGATTGTTATTCTCGGTGGATTGGTCGGCGGAATAGTTGTTGCTATGTACCTGCCTATATTCACACTTATCAAACACATCAAATAATCGTAAGTATTCAAAATTTGATAAATTTGTCGGCCGGCTTTAAGCCGGCTTTTTTTGTTTTAATGCTATAATAATCAAGGTTTTATTTTGGGAGGAATTTTATGGGAAAGTTGGAGAATTACTTGAAAATTTTGTTTTTAATCCTTTTTTTCTCGGTTTTTGCTTATTTTTCTTCGTATGCTGAAAAAGGTAAAAAAACACAGAAAGAAAAGATTTCTGTTGAAAAAGTTTTTGAGATTTTTAAGCGGGGAGAATGTTTTTTTGTGGACGCAAGGAGTGTTGAAGAGTTTAAAAACGGGCATATTGAAGGGGCGATAAATATTCCCTATCATTCCGACAAAAAGGATTTGTATATTTCCAAAGCGGTTGATTTTTTAAACGGAGCAAAATTCGTGGTTGTTTACTGCGACGGGTC
>JAMOUY010000278.1 GCA_027067895.1 Acidobacteriota bacterium | reverse complement strand
TCAAAAAGCGTGCGTTTTGTGGTTTACGGGGTTAAGCGGAAGCGGAAAAAGTACAATAGCAAACGAAACGGAATACATTTTAAACAAAAAGGGATACCACACTTACCTTTTGGACGGCGACAATTTGAGGCACGGGTTGAACAAAGATTTGGGTTTTGATTACAAAGACAGGGTTGAAAACATAAGAAGGGTTACCGAAGTTGCCAAACTCTTTGTTGATGCCGGAATCATCGTATTGGTTGCCTTTATTTCCCCTTTTAAAAAAGAAAGGGAAAAAGCCAAAGAAATAATAGGAAAAGAAAATTTTATTGAAATTTTTATTGATACTCCCCTTGAAGAATGCATAAAAAGAGACCCGAAGGGATTGTATAAAAAGGCTTTAAACGGAGAAATTTCGGATTTTACCGGTGTGGATTCGCCCTATGAGTATCCGGAGAATCCTGACATTCGCATAAAAACTGCCGAGACGGAAGCGGATAAAGCGGCCGAAAAGATAGTTGATTTTCTTTGTGAGAAAGAATTTGTTTGATTATGCCGATTGTTTTGCTTTGCTATTCAAATTGATTAAAAGGAAATTTTTATGATAGAATTCTATGTAATTTTTCTTTGCAAGGAGAAGGTATGGAATCAGAAAAGTATGTGGAAAATAAAGAAAAACCCGAATACGATGAAATTGATTTTGTTGAATTAATTAAGCCGATAGTAAAAAATTTAAAAATAATCATAATTATTCCCGTTGTCGGGGCTTTGATTTTCGGCCTTTGGTCATATTTTTCCAAACCTTATGTTTACAAAAGTTCGGCTGATTTGGTTATAGTGCCGGTTTATCAGCAGGGAAAAGAAAAAAACCAATTTAATGTTTACTTTTTTAAAAACATCTTGGAATCATCCTCTTTTTTGTCTTCCGTGACTAAAAAGGCGCGGGAAAAGGGGTTGTTGTCCGGCAAAGGGGAATTAAAATTAGGGAAGAATGTTTTTGTAAGAATTTTTACCGCAAGAAGAAAAGAAGCCAAAGTGCTAAGCCCTGTCATAAGAGTCTATGTTTTGGCGGAAACCCCTGAAAAAGCCTACGATATCTTAAAAATGTTGGTGAATGAGTTTTTACAGGAGGCTAATCAGACCGTTTCCGATATGAAAAGGAATTTTATTGTGTCTGCGGAAAAAGAATTTCCCAAAGTAAAAAACAATTACGAAAAAATATTGAAAGAATACAACACGGTTAAAAACAAATATTTGATAACCGTTAATGCAAAAGAATCGGAAATAAAAAACAAGTTGGATGAGTTTGATTTAAAATCTGCTCAGCAGTTGATGGAATTTGATAAAAAGAGACAGCAGAAAAGGCTGAAACTGGTTCATCAAAGGCAACAGGGTTTGCTTAAAATAAAGGAAGAGAGAAAAGAAAAACGAAGCAAAATCGAGTCCGAATTGCAGCCTGAGATTACCGAAAAGCAGTTTGAGGAAATTCAGCAAGAATATAGTTCGAAAAAATCCGCTTTAAAAGTTATTGATTCAAAACTTTTTGAGAAAAAAATAATATTGGAAAACCTTAAAAAGATGCTTGCCAATACGCCTAAAACAATTTCTTTGAATTCAAAAGGCGTTTTGTTTAAGAAAAGCCAAGAAGAAGTAAATCCCAATTATCTGGAACTTACCTCCGAAATACAAAAAGTTTCGCAGGAAATTATTAATTTGGAGGCGAAAAAGAAAAACATTTTGAAAAATTTGGATTCTTTAAAGAATCAATACAATGTTTTAATGAATAAAAACAACAATAATAAGAAAATTTTGAATCAATTTGATGAGGAAACCGAGAACAAATTGGCTCTTTATGAAAAAGAAACCGAGAATCTGTTAACGTATTTTGACACTGAAACGGATATTTTAAGAAAGAAACTTAAAGACGATTTGGATTTAAAAAGAAAAAAATTAAAAAATAATTTGGATGAAGAACTTGCAAAATTAAAAACGGATTTTGAACTTAAATTGACATCTTTGGAAAACAATCAACTGTATTTGGAAAATTCTTTTAAAAAATTAGCTGACAGGTACAGTAAGGCAATTGTTATGAAATCTGAGATTGACGAGCCTGTAAAGGTTGTTAATCCTCCGTATATTCCTCTTAGGCCCGAACCGAGAAAAATCGTTAGAAAGACGGTTGTCGTAGGTTTTTTGTTGGGTATTTTGATGATAATTTTTGTTTACATAAAAGAATTTTACGTTGCCCACAAAAAAGAATTGCTGGGAGATAAAAATTGAGGTTAATTTTTGAGAGCAAAAAAATTGTTGCCGATTATTTTAAAAACTTAAAAGCAGACGCTTGCAACCAAATGGTTTTCAATAAAAAAAGATTTTTAAAAAAGCAAATTGAAAAAAATTAACAATTTGATAGAAAGTAAAATACTGTTTTAGGATTTTTTGATGATATTGCATATTATCCGCATGGATGAAAAATTTATTCTGCCTTATATTGATTTTGTTGAAGAAAATTTTGATACGAAAAAACATATGTTTTTTTTAAGGGGCAATGAACAAAATTATCCCGATTTGGCAAAAAAAAATTTTGTAAAATGGATAAACAAAAAAACTGTTTTGGAATTTATAAAACAGATGAATAAAGCGGAGAAAATAATTTATCACGGACTTTGGTTTGAAAAACTGCTGTATGTTATATTTTTTCAGCCTTGGCTTTTAAAGAAAAGTTATCATGTGTTGTGGGGCGGAGATTTTTATTTTCCGGAGAAACAGGATTTTTATTTTATGAAAAAGAAAATAATAAAAAACATGGGGCATTTTATAACTTATATTAGAGGAGACTATGAATTGGTAAAAAAATGGTACGGCGCAAAAGGGCAGTATCACGAATGCATTATGTATCCCAGCAATTTATTCAAACAATACAAAAAAGATAATTCAAACAGGGGAAAGAAAAATTACATTGCTATTCAGGTGGGCCATTCCGCAACTCCCAATAATAAACACATGGAGATATTTAAAAAATTGGAAAAATACAAAAATGAAGAGATTGTTGTTTATTCTCCGCTTTCTTACGGTGAAAAAGACTATGCGGAAGAAGTAAGTTTGCTGGGTAAAGAAATTTTCGGAGAAAAATTCAAGCCGATTTTGGATTTTATGCCGTTTGAAAAGTATATTGAATTTTTGTCGGACATAGATATTGCCATATTTAACCACAACAGACAGCAGGGAATGGGAAATATTATTACTTTGCTTGGAATGGGCAAAAAGGTTTATATGAGAAGCGATATTACTTCTTGGGAGATGTTTGGGGAAATCGGGGTAAAGGTGTTTGATGTTGAAGATGAAATTGATTTGAAGCCGATAGACGAAAAGACAAGGGTTAACAACATTGAAACAATAAAATCTTATTTTTCAAAAGAAAATTTAATTAAACAATGGAACGATATTTTTACTTCCGTGTGAGGGTGTTTTGAAATGTATGAATTAAAATTTTTAGAATGGGACAGCGATTTTTTTAATTTAAAAATTTACAATCTTTTTGCCGACAAATTGGAAGACACGGAAGTGCTAAAACTTAAAAAAGAAATTAATTCGGCTGATTTTGATGTTGTTCAAACAAAAATAGATTTGGCTTACAAAAAAGCAATAAACCGTGTTGAGTCGCTGGGTTTTGCTTTTGTTGATTTTCATGTAGCCTATAAAAAGATTGTAAATCCTTCCGATTATAAAGCCAATAATTCTTATGAAATCCGGTTTGCCGCAATCAACGACTTTGACGACATTAAAAACATTATCAAATCTCTTTACAAACACAGCAGGTTTTTGTCTATGGGAATTTCTCAAAATTCGGTTGATGATTTTTATCGGGAATGGGCAAGAAAATCCATTTTAGGGGAATTTGATGATTTTTGTCTTGTGTGTTGTAATAAAGACAGAGTGGCCGGGTTTATTACATGCAAAATTTTAAACGATAGCGAGGCTAAGATAGGTTTGGTGGGGACGGCTAAAAATTTTCAGGGGAAAAAAATAGGAAGTATGGTGTTGAGTTTTTTGGAAAATTATTTATCGCAAAAAGGGATAAATACTCTTTTTGTAACAACGGAAGGCTCTAACATTTTGGCTCAAAACTTTTATATTAAAAACGGTTTTTCGGTTAATGAAATTAAATGTATCTTATACTTGACGAAAGGAATTGGTGCAAATGATTCCGTTTAACAAACCTCCTCACACGGGAAACGAAGAAAAATACGTACTTGAAGCGATAAACAGCGGGAAAATTTCGGGGGACGGACATTTCGGTAAAAAGTGCGAAAAATGGTTTTTGGAAAAACTTAACTGCAAAAAAGCGTTTTTAACCCCTTCTTGCACCGCGGCGCTTGAAATGTGCGCAATGCTTATCGACGTAAAAGAGGGCGATGAAATAATAATGCCGAGTTATACATTTGTTTCCACCGCAAACGCATTTGTATTGCACGGAGCAAAAATAAAATTTGTTGATATAAGGCCTGACACAATGAATATTGACGAAACTAAGATTGAGGCGGCTATCACGGAAAAAACAAAAGCCATAGTCCCCGTTCATTATGCCGGAGTGGGCTGTGAAATGGACAAAATTTTGGAAATAGCCGAAAAATACAATCTTTTTGTAATAGAAGACGCGGCGCAGGGAATGACATCAAGTTATAAAAACAAACCGCTCGGCACAATCGGGCATTTAGGCGCATTTAGTTTTCACGAAACAAAAAACTACACAAGCGGTGGCGAAGGCGGGCTTTTGATAATAAACGATAATAGATTTGTTGAAAGGGCCGAAATAATTAGGGAAAAGGGGACAAACAGAAGCCAATTTTTCAGAGGAATGGTTGACAAATACACATGGGTGGATATTGGAAGCAGTTATTTGATGAATGAAATCAGCGCCGCTTACTTATGGGGACAGTTGGAAGAGGCGGAAAAGATTAAGAAAGAAAGACTGAAAATTTGGGAATACTATTATCAGGCTTTAAGAAAATTGCAGGAAGAAAATATTATTTCCCTGCCGATAATTCCTGAAAATTGCGAGCATAACGCACACATGTTTTACATAAAGGTAAACGATTTGGAAACAAGAACAAATTTATTGAATTATTTAAAAGAAAACGGCATTTTAGCCGTATTCCACTATGTCCCTCTCCACACCAGCCCCGCAGGCCGAAAGTACGGAGAGTATGTAGGAATGGACAATTTTACGACAAGAGAAAGCGAAAGGCTTGTGAGACTGCCTTTGTATTACGGATTAACAAAAAAAGAAGTTGATTTTATTGTCGGAAAAATAAAGGATTTTTTTTATGAAACCGAGCCGATACCATAGAAACAGACAGCCTTACAATTGGCTTGTATATCATAATCTTGACAAATCTCTTGAAAAACATTCAAAGTATTACAAGGGAATTCTGGTTGACTTAGGTTGCGGAGAGGCGCCTTACAAAGAATATTTTTTGCAGTATGCCGACAAATATGTGGGAGTTGATTGGAGCAATACTCTGCATAATTTTAAAGCGGATATTGTTTCCGATTTGAATGAAAAAATAGAGTTGGAAGACGACTATGCCGACACCGTTGTTTCAATTTCAACAATAGAGCATTTGAGAGAGCCTGAAAATTTTTTGAAAGAAGCAAACAGAATACTTAAACAAAACGGATATTTTATTTTGCAGGTACCGTGGCAGTGGAGAGTGCATGAGGCCCCCTATGATTTTTTCAGATACACGCCTTACGGATTGACCTATCTTTTTGAAAAAGCAGGGTTTAATGTCTTGGAAATAAATGCCGTAGGCGGGTTTTTTGCAATGATGTTTTTGAAGACAAATTATTTTACTTTGAGATTTATCCGGGGCCCAAAGTTTTTAAAAACAATTGTCAAAACCTTGCTCATACCTTTTTGGACGATAAATCAGATTGCGGCAATGATTCTTGACGGAATTGACAAGGAAAAATTTAAGTTGATTGAAGCGCCGGGATATTTTGTTGTCGCCCAAAAGGAAAAGCAATGTCGTTGAAGAATAAGGCTATTTCAGGCGTAAAATGGACGGGGCTTTCCAGCCTAATACTGAATTCGTTAATGCTTGTCCAAGTTTCTGTCTTGGCAAGGTTTTTAACCAAAGAAGAGTTTGGCGTTATTGCAATTGTAATGATTGTTGTCCGCTTTGTCCAAATGTTTGTGGATTTGGGAGTCGGGCCCGCAATTATTCACAAGCAGTCGTTGTCGGAAGAAGAGTTGAGCAGTTTATACTGGCTTAACATTTTTATCGCTTTTTTTCTTTATTCGGTGATTTTTGTCGCGTCTCCGCATATCGCTTCGTTTTACTCCAATCCTCGTATAAACTTTTATGTTAAATTGGCCGCATTATCTCTGATTTTTCAAAGTTTCGGCAAGCAGTTTTATACTTTGTTTGAAAAAGAATTGGAATTTGACGTTGTTGCAAGAATTCAAATATTTTCAAGTTTTATAACCACAATTCTTAGCATTTTAATGGCTGTTTACGGGTTTAAAATCTATTCCATAATAATTCCTTCAATTTTAAATACGTTTCTAAATTCATTGTTATTGGCTTTTAAGGGAATGAAAGAAATTTACGTGCCGAAGTTTGTTTTTAAAATAAAAGAAATTCTTTTTTATGTAAAATTCGGCATAACTTTAACTATTGGCGGTTTGTTGAATTACATCAATTCAAGAAGCGACGAGATTTTGATAGGAAAGTTGCTTGGAAGCAAAGATTTGGGGCTTTATTACGTTACAAAAAACATTATTCAAAAACCGCAGTTTGTAATAAATCCCATTATTACAAGGGTAACTTTCCCTTTAATGGCGAAAATTCAGGATGATGTAGAAAAATTGAAAAACGTTTATATGAAAACGGTAAACGCAATTGCCACCGTGAATTTTTTAATTTACACGTTAATCATTGTTTTTGCGGATTTAATAGTTAAATTTGTTTTGGGGCCCAAATGGATAGACTCAGTAAGAATAATGCAGATACTTTCGGTTTATTTTATGATTCGCTCAACCGGAAGCGTGGGCTCGCTTATTTTGTCAAGGGGAAAGCCGAAATATTCAATGTATTGGAATTTGGCTTTGTTTTTCTTAATACCGATAACCATTTACATAAGCAGTTTTTACGGAATTATAGGCGTCAGTATCGGCTGGGTTTGTTTGATGTCTTTTTTAATGTTTCCCCTTTGGCTTTTTGTTGTAAAGCCTTTGTGCGGTGCAGGGTTTGTTGAATACTTTAAGCAGATTTTTATCCCGCTTATGTTTAGCGTTTTTATGGTGGCGTTTGCGTTTTTGTTGAAAAAAGTTATGCTTTTGAGGGAAATCTACTTTATACTTTTTTACCTTCCCGTTGTTTTTGTCTGCTTCAT